>NZ_CZQA01000012.1 GCF_001458735.1 Candidatus Nitrospira nitrosa | reverse complement strand
AACCGCCAGCGACGGCATTCCCGGCTGGGGAATCGCTCGCCCGCGGCATTTGCCCAACGGTGGGCCCGTCAACAGTCGGCGGCGTGAGACTGTCATTCATGGCGTCCACTCTTGACAACCGGGGTCATGGAGAGTCGCCCCGTGTACCCCTTGGTCTGGAGCTCCCGAAAGATCACCACCGCATTCCAGACGTTCTCCGCTAACAGCCGGTCAATGTCGGCTCGATCGCGGGGCTGGCGCCCCGCCGCGGGCCAGTGCGCGCCGCACGGTTCGAGGATGCACGCCCACCTGTGTCGCAATGTCACAGAGATAGAGCCCACGTTGCGCCAATGCCTGAATCATCATGAAGTCCTCCTTTCGCAGCATCCGTCCCTCCTCCGTCGTGATGAGCGGTGAAGAGACATTGTGACTCGGTGTTCAGAGGACTTCTCACTTCGGTGATTGTAGGACTTATAGCATCGGCGCTGACACTAGCCCCTCGCTTCGCCGAACTGTTGCCGGGGCGCAACACGATGGCCACGAGATACTGCTCGACTTCGTCATTAGACTTCTTGCATAACCTCCGTTTGAGGATTTCCTTTCCGCCATGGATGTGCTTCCATGCCTTTTCTGCCAGGGAGGAGCGCCATGGAGATTCAGGGATGTGACGGAATGCCGGAGGAGACGTTCCGGCGGTTGACCGGGGTGAGGAAGCGGACGTTTACCGAGATGGTCGCCGTGCTGGAGAGTGCCGAGGCGACACTCAAGAAGCGGGGCGGCAAGCCAAATCGCCTGGCGGTGGCGCCGCGGTTGCGGATGACGCTGGAATACTGGCGGGAATACCGTACGTATCTGCACATTGGTCACAGCTACGGTGTGAGCGAGAGCACGGCGTATCGCACGATTCGCTGGTGTGAGAACGTGCTCATCAAGAGCGGTGCCTTTACGCTGCCGGGTAAGCACGCCCTGCTTAACCACGAGAGGGCCGATGAGGTCGTCCTGATCGATGCAACGGAAACACCTGTCGAGCGTCCTCAAAAAAACAGCGCCGGTCCTACTCGGGCAAGAAAAAGCGCCACACCCTGAAGACGCAACTCGTCGTCGACAGGGCCACGGGCCGGATTCTCTGCCTCACCCACGATGCGGGCCGCCGCCACGACTTTCGGCTGTTCAAAGAATCCGGGGTCCGGCTGCATCCCAAGACCCACGCCATCACGGACACCGGTTACCTGGGCCTACAGAAACTGCATGGCAACACCACGAGGCCGAAAAAGCGCAGCAAAAAGAATCCTCTGAATACGGACGACACGCGGCACAACCGTGCCATCTCCAGAGACCGCATCCTCGTAGAGAACGTCATTGGTGCTGTGAAACGTTTCAAGATCGTCTCCGACCGATACCGAAACCGCAGAAGGCGCTTTGGCCTGCGCTTTACGCTCATTGCGGCGGCGTACAACAAGGACGTGACGCCATGAAGTTATGCAAGAGGTCTATTGAACGTCAGCGTGGCCACCAACGGCAGATAGCACCAGGCGTCATAGTGCCCGTTGAAGAAGGTGAGTTCTTGTTGCCCATGGGTGGGATCGTCGGTCGGGTCCAGGTCGATCGTGATGCGTTGTGCCCGACCCTGCAGGCGTGCCCGATGATGCGAGATGACGGTGGCCGCCAGGGTGCGGCTTGCCCGATACAGTGCCCGCGGCGACATCGCGTGCTCAAAGCGGGACAGCGTCGGCTGCGAGGCCAAGGCCGCTCCGATCACCGGATCCCGGCCCACCGCCAGTTTGTGTAGCGGATCGTCTGCCAGCCGGGCCGCGTCGTTGGCGTCTTCGTACCCACAGGCCAGGCCAAAGATCCGTTGCCGCAGCAGGTCGCGCATCGAGTGTCGGATCTTGTCTGGGTCTCGGCTGTCGATCAGGCACGCGGCTAATTGGTCGGTCACCCCAAGGCGATCATCCAGCGCCTTGAGCAACACAACCCCGCCATCGGTGCTGGCCTGCGCTTGATCAAACCGCGCCACCACCGGGTTCAGTTTGTCATGGAATTCAAACGTGACTTGGGGTATACACGCTGTCGCCATCGAGTCTCCTTCTCTCTGCCCATAGAAGCGCCTGAACACCGCTCCTATAGCACAGATTGGAGGCCCGATGGATTTTTTTGTGTCACCAGTCGTGAATTATCCGGGCTAGGTTCCCCTACCTTTGCTTCTTCTCCCTCACCGTCACCAGTGGCGTTCTCGCGCGGCTAAGAGGCTCAACGCAGAACGTAAAACCGAGTCAGACCTTGAGCCGTACAGTCCCCATATGTCACCGTGCCACTGTCTGAAGTCCGGAGCCAAGTCAGAAGAATTTCGGTCTCCGTTCACCTCACGGAGCCGACCAAATTGATGATGCTCGGCGAATTCTTGCAGACCTGTTGGCGGACTCAGCGACCTGGCGTACAGTAGCCCGGGGAGACCACTACGCCGTGTGGCAAGGAGCAGTCGTTTTTGACGGTAATGCACGAGTCAAAATCCGACCCTGCAACTCACAACTCATGCGGCTGTCAGAAATGTAGGAGTACGACCCTAATGACTCACTTCCTGAGTTCTACAGAGGAGGAGCTGCTGAGTGAGCACTTGAAGGTTTACCATGTTGTGAAGGCTCCCGAGGAGGCTGTCGCGGCCGCTCTTGCAAAACAACTTTCCAGATTTGGCCCCGTTGAGAAGCAGGAATTTTCAGATTTCCGGAAGGCGCTAGAATATATCCTCCCGATCAAGTCCTTTGTGACACGGTATTTAACGGTTCAACTTGGAGAATGGAGCTTGCTTACCTGTGACATGCGCCTTTCGGATTGTGATTCCCATATAGTCGGTTTGAGTCAACACCTCAAATGTGAGGCAATCTCCGCAGTCGGGCACAATCGAGGGAGACAGTTCAATTACTACGTTGATGGGTCCAACCGTCGAGTTATTCACTGCTATGAGGATGGGAATAGGTGGGTATTCTTTCAAGAGGGATCTCCCTTGGAGTGCGAACAAGGTAGCAACTACACACTGCGGCGAAAACCTGACCGCTTCAAACCGGAACATGTTTGGCAATGCATGAACCATGTAACGGGCATTGCTTTTCCTATCAACTGGGTCGAGCTGCGAAATAGGCCAGCCACCACGCTAGAACGATCGCTGCAAGACCTCAAGGTTTCGGTGCAGCTATATGAGACAAAGAGGGATGTGACTTTGTAAGAAAGGGCCAGAATTGATCCATGTGGTCAGATACTCATATTGCAATATTATGGGGGACTGTACAAAGTAAATAGGGACATGCTGTGTTGTCCCTTTTCTCTCTCGGGTCGGAAGCGCGATCTTCTACCTCGTGGGCCACAAACCTCTTCGGAAGCCAGCGTAGTGTATCCTCTTCACCGGCACAGCTTGTTTACTCATTAAGATCGTTTGACATCTGCATACTCGCTGCATACGATACAGGCATACTGGGAGAGGAGTGGCTCATGCGTACGACGCTGGATTTGAATGAGAAACTCATTCGGGAACTGATGACTGTGACTGCCGCGAAAACCAAAACTGAGGCGATCCATCAGGCCGCGGCGGAAATGATTCGGCGGAAGAAGTTGGATCAGTTGAAATCATTAAGCGGCACGATTCATCTCGACCTTGACTGGAAGAGTCTGGAACAGGCCGAGATTCGCCATCAGGTCTCGTTAACTCACCGCCGACAGAGTCAACGCTGACACGTCTGTTTGGATTCCCTTCTTTAACCGAGTGGACTCCCCTGAAAGATCGTCCTCGATGTGCTCATTGACACAGATGAGGTCGCCCTGGTCGGTGTTGTGCTGGCTGAATTGCTGCAGGGCTGCCGGACCCAGCCCGAACGAACCACCCTCTCAGAAGCTCTCCTGGCTTTGCGGTACTTCGAAGTCATTCAAGCCACTTGGTCTCAAGCCGGTGATCTTTCGGCGTATCTGCTCCGCAAAGGCATAACCCTGCCACTGTCAGATCTGCTCATTGCCTCTTTGGCGATCGAGCACGACTGCCGTCTCTACACTCTGGATGCTCATTTTAAGAAAAGTCCAGGCGTGCACCTCTATATGCCGGTATCAGTCTGATGACCTGAGGTACTGCGGGGGTGCATACTGATGGCCATTCAAGCCGTAGAGAACATGCCGATGAATCACGCGATGAGAGCCAAGTCAAGGCAAGCATGAGGTCTGTCTTAACAAGAGTACCCATCAGCTTGCCGCTCTCGGGAGTCCTATGGTACGGTCACAGCCTCTCTTCTGGAGTACACATGATGGCGAAACGAGGATTTGTTTTCAGTCAGGTATGGGCGGCGGGACTCTGCTTGCTGGTAGGTCTATTGGCCTGGTCTGGGCTGTGTGGAGCGGAAGAGTCAGTCACCATTTCGAAGTCTGAGGAGTATTTCCCTGATACGCTTGGCAGTCGGTGGACCTATCGTGGGCAGATCAGCGAGGGCCCGTTGCAGACGATCGAGCGGAAGTTTTTTGAGAATGTCTCCACGGTCTCCGGAACTAAGACCCTCAAGGGGGTGGCTGTGACCGTGTTTCACGACACGAATCCTGGCAATCATGGAGAGTCGGATAGTTTTTATCGTCGGGATGTGGTCGGTATTGTCTATTATGGATCCGAGCCGGGTACGCCGCTGGAGAAACAGATTACGCCTTATCAGATTTTCCGGTTTCCGCTCAAAGTCCCGTCGTCGTTCCAACAGTTCGATCGAACAGGTCTCGATTTTGGGAGCGATATAGATCGTGACGGAACGGACGAAACGGTGGATACGCAGGGGTGGAGCAAGGTGATCAGTCGGGAACCCATCACGGTGCCGGCCGGAACGTTCCAGGATGCGGTTAAAGTCGAAGCGCGTATGAACATGCGCATTCACCTGTCCGGCAGTCAACACACCGTTTCAGGTATCGATGTGATGACGGCGTGGTTTGCCAAAGGGGTCGGCCTCGTGAAATATGCGGAGCGCCAGGAACTGTCCGCCATTAAAGAAGACCGTGGTGTGGTGACGGAGATCACGGAAGAGCTGGAAGAGTACGAAATAAAATCTGCGAAGGCTCATTGAGGCGACTCGAATCCTCGACGGAGGGTGTTCTCACTTGTGATGCGGGTGATCATGAATTGGGTCAAGTAGTCTTCCCCGCCTGCCTTTGCTCCTACCCCTGAAAAGCGGTGTCCACCGAAGGGTTGCCGAGCAACGAGCGCTCCGGTGATTGGGCGGTTTACATAGAGGTTCCCCACATCGAATTGCTGACGAGCCATCTCGAGATTCGCGGGGCTCCGTGAGTAGACTCCACCGGTTAGGGCATAGCTGGTCGCGTTGGCCATCTCTAACGCCTCCGCCATGGTCCTCGCGTTCATGACCACCAGCACCGGACCGAAGATTTCTTCCTGCGCCAACCGATCATCCGGCCTGACGTCGGCGAACACCGTCGGGCCTACGAACAACCCCGGTCTCTCTGTCGTGCGGCGAACGATCACTCGGTGAGTCGCCATGCCCAGGCTGATGAATTCCTCGATACGCCGCTGTGCCCGGTCATCGATCACGGGACCGACTTGCGTGCCGGGATCGCACGGGTCACCCAGCGTGAGGCTCATCACGGCATCACGCAGTCGCGCAAGGAACTGGTCGTAGCTGCTGCCCAACACAATGGCGCGGGAACAAGCAGAACACTTCTGACCCGCATAGCTTGTGAACGAGGTGACCACGCCGGCGATGGCTTCGTCGAGATCGGCTGTGTCATCGACGATGATGGCGTTTTTCCCGCCCATCTCGGCGACCACCCGTTTGATCAATTGCTGTTCCGGCTGGATCGTTGCCGCGCCTGCCCATAATCTCAGGCCCACCTCCTTGGAGCCAGTGAAGGCGATCGTGGCGATTTCCGGCCGCTCGGACAAGGCCCGTCCGATCTCAGGGCCTCCGGGGAGGCCATACAAGACATCGGCGGGCACGCCGGCTTCATGGAACAGGTCTGTCAACAGAGTTCCCAATAGGGAGGCACGCTCGGAAGGTTTGAACAGGACTGCGTTGCCGGTTACCAGGGCCGCACTGATCATGCCGGCTGGAATCGCCAACGGAAAGTTCCAGGGAGCGATCACCGCGGTCACGCCACGCGGACAATACCATCGCTGATTCAATTCTCCGGGATACTGTCCGAGTCGCAACGGCTCACTGAGACGCGACATGTGCTGGGCATAGAACTCCAAAAAGTCGATGGCCTCGGCCACGTCGGCGTCGGCTTCTCGCCAGGGTTTTCCCACTTCGTGCATTTCCCAGGCAGCCAGATCGTACCGGCGCGTGCGCATGAGTTCCGCAGCGCGTCGCATCACCGCGATCCGTTCCGCTGCGGGACGTCGCCCCCAAGCTGCACCAGCCGGCACTGCAGTGCCGATCACGGTAGCCACATCGGCCGGTGAGGCTGCCTGAACGGTCGCGACGAGTTCGTCAGGCCGCGCTGGATTACGCGACATGATCAGGGAACCAGTCAGCCGTTTCCCGCGAACACTGATAGGCCAGGTTCGCCCCAGATCGGTTCGCACCCGGTCGATGGCGGTCTGCATCGCTGTACGGACTTCCTGTTGGGAAAAGTCGCTGTGTGGCTCATTGAAAAACGAATCGTGTTCCCCAGAGGACGGCAACGTGGAAGAGGGGACAATCGGCGGCGCGAGCAGGCTCGCCAACGACTGTGACTCCACATACTCTTTCCGTAGAAATGATTCGTTCGACGTATTTTCCAACAGGCGCCGGACCAAATAGGCCATCCCCGGCAACAGCCGACCGACCGGTGCATAGAGTCGCACCCGTCGGCGGTGCGTCACCATGGCATGCTGAAACGGTTCGGCCATCCCATAAATCATTTGATATTCGATCGTCTCCGGATCGCACTGGCGCGCATCCAACGCTGCTTCGATGACAGCCAACGTCCGCAGATTGTGGGTGCCGAACGCCGGACGGATGACTTGACGGTGATCCAGGAGCAAGGGGACGAGCGCCTCATAGTTCGCATCGGTCTCTGCTTTGTGCTCGAACAGAGGGATCGGCCATCCAGCCTGGCGATAGCGGATGGTGTCCGAATCCCAATAGGCTCCCTTCACCAATCGAATGGTGATCGGACAATTCCGTCGTGCTGTCCAGGCGATGAGGGATCGAATGTCCTGGTCGGTTTCCCGATGATAGGCCTGCAGTGCCACCCCGGCGTGTGGAAATGTCCGAAACGCCGGTTCGTCGAAGAGGTTCCGGAATATCTCGAGCAGCAAGGTTTTCGTCTCTGCTTGTTCCATGTCGAAGATCAATCCACATCCGAGGGCAGCCGCCCGTTCCAGGATCGGATGTAATCGGCCCGCCACGGCTCGATAGGTATCGAGAAGATCGATCGGGTCCAACCGTGAGGTCAATGCGGAGATCTTCAGAGAGAGTTGTGCTCGTGGCAGTGCGCCAAGATGATCCCGCTCCAACATTGTCGAGGACGGCCATGTGCGAACAGTCTGCCCGAGCTGCGTCAAGGCGTCGAGGCAGCGATCCCGATACCGATCCGCTTCGACGTCGCTGATCGTGGCCTCGCCAAGCAAATCCACCGACCATGCACGACCGTTTTTCCAGAGATTCGCCAGGACGGGGAGCGCGTCTTCCACCGAGCCTCCGGCGATGAAGGTTCGCGCCATCTGCTCGACCTGATGGCGGATGGATTTTCCTGTGATGGCGGCCCCGACATTGGTCGCCGCCAATGCTTTGAACCCCCATTGCAGCCCAAATACCTGGCCATGGAGCGCTCCAAAGTATTCTTCCGCCAACCGTACCACCGCCTGATCCGAGGCCACGGCCGGCAGCACATCGATAAACCGGAACAACTGAACTTTGAATGCAGGATCTTTCATTGCCAAGTTGATCACGCTGTGTGACCACCAGTGGCTGTCGAATAGGGTTGGGGTACGACCGGCAGACAGCTGGGCCAGATGTTGTCCGATTCGGGCGACTGCTGCTTCGTGCACGGATGGATTCATCGTCACGTCTCCCCCGCCGGATGGTCGTCCAGGCTTCCATCGTCAGTATACTCCCAGCCACCGACAAGCCAAGTATCCGGGAGTCCATCATGCGCACATACCGGTTGAAAATGGGAACTGGTTTCGCTAGAGTAAGATTCCTGTAACATGTTCACCGGAGCCAGTTTGCCATGGTGGACCTCAGCTTGTGTTATCAGCGAGAGGACACATGGTCAAGCCGGATCAGATCGCCCAGCCCCTGACTTCAGGATTTTCCTACGGGACCTGTCTCCTCTTCTGTATCCTCGCCGCTACCACAATTATCGGCGTTCCTTTCTATGGGTACTATATCGGCTATACGCTGTTCGACTGGATGCACTTTTTCGTCATGTACATCGTGACGGGGATGGGGATCACGGTCGGGTATCATCGCCTGGTGGCGCATCAAAGTTTCGACTGTCCGAATTGGATAAAGCGTCTGGCTTTGATCGCGGGCGGATGGGCTTTACAGAACTCAGCGCTGGTCTGGGGTGCAGACCATATCCGCCATCACGCCCGCACGGACACGGACGAAGATCCCTACAATGCCACGAGAGGATTCTGGCACAGCCACTGCGGCTGGCTCTTCTATAAAACGCCGTATCGCATCGGCAAATACCAAGTGCGGCTCCGTCGCGATCCGGTGATTCTCTGGCAGCATCAGTACTATTGGCTGATCGTCGTCTCCGGTTTGGTGGTCCCTTTTTGCGTCGGGTTCTGGTGGCACGGCACCCTCCTAGGTGGCATCAGCGGCCTCCTCATGGGCGGCCTGTTCCGGATGTTTATGGTCCTCAATTCAACTTTCACCATCAATTCCCTTTGTCATATGGTGGGCAGCCAATCCCACGGCACACAGGACAGCAGCCGAGATAGCTGGCTGATCTCTTTCATCAGTTTCGGCGAGGGCTATCACAACTACCACCATACCTACGCTCGTGATTATCGGAACGGCCCACAGTGGTACAACTTCGACCCCTCTAAATGGACCATCTACGCGCTGTCATTGATCGGGCTGGCCAGCAAGTTGCGCCGGCTTGACTCCTCAGTGGTGTGAACCACCGGACAGAACTTCCCCAGTCGGTACATCACCGATAGCCCGACTGGCCCATATCATTTCATGCATAGCCTCGCTATGATTATGAGCATCTGTCATCCTAACGGCTTGCTGGTGTCGTCTTAGATGTGATGCCATTGAGCACAATCGAATGGGAGAACTACTATGGCTGACGAACACGGTCATGGGGCACAACAGCCTCAGGAAAAAGATAATCTGATTCCTGGCGTCAAACATGTCATCGCGGTCAGTAGTGGGAAGGGCGGTGTCGGCAAATCGACCGTTGCAGCAAATCTTGCCTGTGCCTTGGCGGTTGCCGGTGCAAAGGTTGGTCTCTTGGATGCTGATCTGTATGGCCCCAATATCCCGATGATGATGGGGAGTACGACTGGCCCTGAGCAGAAGGATGGCAAAATCGTTCCGGTCCAAAATCATGGAGTGAAGCTTATTTCCATGGCGTTTCTCGTACCAGAAGAAGCGCCGTTGGTTTGGCGTGGCCCGATGGTCCACCAGTACCTCCAAGCGTTCTTCCGCGATGTGCTTTGGGGAGAGTTGGATTATCTGTTGATTGACTTGCCGCCAGGGACTGGGGATGTGCAGCTCTCTTTGTCTCAGATGGTGCCGTTAGCCGGAGCGGTGACTGTGACGACGCCTCAAGAAGTCGCGCTCTACGATGTGCGTAAAGGTATGGCGATGTTCCAGAAGGTGAATGTTCCACTCCTGGGCATCATCGAGAACATGAGTTACTTTGTGTGTGGGCACTGTGGCGAGCGGACGGAGATCTTTTCACACGGAGGTGGGGAACGGGCTGCGACCAAAGTCGGCGTCCCATTCCTCGGGCGGATTCCGATTGATCCCGCCATTCGCGATGGTGGAGATACCGGTCATCCGATCGTTGTGGCCAATCCGGACTCTCCACAAGCCGTTGCGTTTCGGGATATTGCGAAGAAACTGATGGATGAGCTCAAAGGAGCTGGCAACAGCGGTTCGTCGATCGAGAGTTTGCTGAAGAAAGTCAAACAGCCGTTTAGCACGAATTGATCGCATTGACGTTGGAGGAGAGAGCTATGGCAGAGTTCGTACGGGTCGCTGGTCTGGCAGATATCAAGCTAGGGCATGGCATTGTGGCCGAAGCCAATGGGAAGACACTGGCTGTCTTTAATGTAGATGGGACGATCCACGCGATCAATAATACCTGTTGCCATCGAGAAGGGCCCTTGGGCGAAGGGGAATTGGAAGGCGCCGTCGTCACTTGTCCGTGGCATGGTTGGCGATTTGATGTGACCTCCGGTGCCTGTATGAACAATCCATCCGCCAAAGTGGAAGCCTATCAGGTGAAGGTCGAAGGCAATGAAGTGAAGGTATTGCTCTAGACGGCACGTTCAGCGTTCTACTTAGTTTGCTCTCGTAGCACGGCCTTGTCGGAAGGTGGGTTGAGCATTCTGCCGGGGAGCGGGACTCACACGGTACAAACGAATGGAGGACTGTGATCATGGCTATTTCCTCAACTGATCAGACTGAGATTGCTGCGGCGTTGGTCCGTCTCTACGTGTTTCTCGCCCAATATCTCGATCGCTGCTTTGATGAAGCAGCTCGGAGGAGCTATCCGGACTCCGAGCTGCAAGCGCATCTCGATGACACACGGCGACAGCTCATGGAGATCCTGTCAGTGAATCCGGTTGTAAAAAAGAAGCTCGCCGAAGAATGTGATCGCGCTTTGTCGTTGGGGGCTGCTTGTTTGAAATCCGGTTCGGTTGATCCCAAGACCCGCGAGATGATTCAGTCTGAACGAGCTGTGCTCAAGAACAAGACCATTGCACTCAGTGATCTGGTGGCGGTCTATCGAGCATTAGCATGAGCCATGGCGCAGGGAGGATCAGACAAGCATCAGCTCGCTGGGCTGGATCATCGAGAACGAGGATTCAGTAGGCCGGTGGAGTTCGAACGGGCAGGAGAAGGCTATCAGGCCATCCTGCGGTATGAGAGCGTTCGTGTTACGACGGAGATTCATCCGACCCAGGATGACGCGCTCACCATCTTGATCCAGACCTTGCAGGCTCAGGGCTATCGGCAGCTCAAAACCCAACGGAGTTTTCGCGATGGCGTCTATCTCGGCTCCCAGGAGCTTTGGGTGGAGTATCCCGATCCGCCGCAGGGTGAGCTGGATCAGTCCGGGTTCTTTGAGAAGCTCAAAAGCTGGTTCACGTCCCGCTCTACGAATGGATAGCAAACCATGAGCTTTGTCCCCCTCGATCAGCTCCGAACTGCTAGTCACCACTCATCAGCTATTAGTTCCCAACCGTCGTCTGATTACCGGCTGCGTCTTCCGTCCTGGTTCAAAGTTACTGCTCGAACCGGTCCGGACTATCTCGATATCAAGCAAACCATGGAGCGGCTTAAGCTGCACACGATCTGTGAGGAGGCGCGCTGTCCGAACCGATGGGAATGTTGGAACGCCCGTACGGCCACGTTTCTGATTCTCGGCCATATCTGCACCAGACGCTGTCACTACTGCTCTGTGGAGACTGGCAGGCCGCATTCGGTCGATCTCGATGAGCCGGGTCGGGTTGCAGAAGCGGTCAAAGCACTCGATCTTCGTCATGCCGTCATCACCTCGGTCAATCGCGATGAACTGGATGATGGCGGGGCCTCGGTCTTTGCCGAGACGATTCGACAGACAAGACGGCTGAATCCTACCTGTACGATTGAAGTGTTGATTCCGGACTTTGAAGGCAATGAGAAAGCACTGGCCGCAGTGTGTGCGGAGAAACCAGAGATTCTGAATCACAATATTGAGACGGTGAGGCGACTGTTCCCATCAATCCGACCTCAAGGGAAATATCAGCGGTCGATCGATCTGCTAGCCAAGGCGAAGCAGCTTGGCGTGAAAACAAAGTCCGGGTTGATTCTCGGCATGGGCGAGACACTCGATGAAGCCCGTGAGGTGATGTGCAATCTTCGAGCCGTGGATTGCGACATCATGACGATCGGCCAATATCTCCAACCGACGAGAGAGCATCTGCCCGTTGCCAAATTTTATGATCCACCCGAGTTTGCGCTCCTCAAGGAAGAAGGGCTTGCCATGGGCTTCAGTCATATTGAATCAGGCCCGTTGGTCCGCAGCTCCTATCACGCGGAGCAGCAGGTAGCTGGCGCATAATTGTAGCTGAGCATTCATCTAGCCTGGAAAATATTCCCTCCTGCGTCGTTGAGCCTCCGCACCGACTCTTTTGCTTGTTTGATTAATAGCGTATATGCTATGTTCTGAAAAGAGAGCGAATGGCACATCCCTCAAGTAAGTCACCACTAACCCGGTTGGTCTATGACGGCACGGTCCTCAGAATTGAGTTTTACGTTGCCTCCAATGGCACCGTACCAGCAGAAGACTGGCTCGAGCAGCTTTCGGATGCAGCCCAGCAGAAGTTCGCGGCTCTGTTTGTGCGCATGGGAGACACTGGAAAGATCTGGAATGAACGTAAGTTTAAACATTTGACCGGGACTGATCAGCTTTTTGAATTTAAAGTTGAGGCTGATCGCATCCTGTGCTTCTTTTTCGTGGGTCGTCGGTTGATTTTGACGCATGGATTCAGGAAAGCCGGCGACAAAACACCAAAACGAGAAATTGATCGAGCAGAAGCGTGTAAGAAGGACTTTGAGGGGAGAGTTCGATATGAAGACTAAAGCTGTGGGAATGGACAAGAGCTGGTTGGATAGGAAGCTCGCGAGCTCAAAATTCCGCAAAGGATTTGAAGAAGAGCTGCAAAAGCTGGCTATCGGCGAGCAGCTTGCTCGATTGCGTCTGGAGGCAGGATTGACCCAAGCGCAAGTGGCGAAACGTACCGGCACCACAGCGTCAGCGATCAGCCGCTACGAAAATGCGGAATACGATCGCTATGAGCTTCGCACGCTGCAAAAGATTGTCCGTGCCTGCGGTGGTCGACTGGAGATTTTCTTAGAGCCAGGACCAAAAACCCACCGAGCTGCATAGTGCATGGCTTCGTAACTCAAGAGTCAGGCTAGCCCCCATTGTCGCATGTCGAGGTCATTTTTGCTCATGACCTGTCAGTGGATTGTGTGGTGCTTGCGACCATCGCGGCGGCAGTGCGGTTTTCCACTCCCAATTTGATATAGATCCGCTCCAGATGCTTCTGAACCGTGCGGCGGCTGATGCCCAAGATCATACCGATCTTGGAATTCGTTTTGCCTTGCGAGACCCAGCTCAAGATTTCTGACTCCCGCGTGCTCAACCCAAAAGCTTCAAAAACTTTTGCCGCAGGCGCAGCCTGACCCTCTTCGAGCATCAGGAGATAATGTGAGTCCTTCACGATCAGCCGGATGGTCAAACAACCTAATTCTCCTTGGACCAGCAAGGGCCGGAGTTCTGGTATGACATCGTCTGATCGGTTCAGTTGTCGTTCAGAGTCAGTCAGCCAATCTCTGAGGCGGGTGGAAAGCCGATCCGACTCGGGCCGCGTATGAAGGTCGTACTGCTTCAGCAATCGTTGTGCGGATGGGGTGATAAACCGAATCCTTCCTTCGTTGGTGACTGAAATAAGCGCCTGCTCTCCTTCTACCACTGCTTGATTCATGACTGCCAGCTGATGCTGCATCTGTGTGACCGCCAACGCGTTCTCCAAAGCCTGTCGGAGATGGGGACGAATCGCATTCAGTGTTGTTCTCGTATGCTCACCAAACTCACGGCCGTTCTTATGTCGTGCGAGGGTGACGCTGTGCGATGAGCCTATCCGGAGCGCAAGGCCGATGATGCGGGGAATTTGAAGTGGTTGATAAAATTCCTGCGACAATACGGTCTCTCGAAACTCGCGGTCCGCCACAAAGTCTGAAAGGGTGACTGCGGATCCATCTCGAGTCTTTTGAAAATATTTCAAAATTGGATGATGTTCCGCTTCTTTGGCGAGTACCTGCCCGAAGTGTTCTGGCTCCTTCAGAAAGCCAGGAACATCGGTCTGGAATGTCCCGAGGCCATGACGATGATTGATCTCATTGTACGACGTGAATTCTCCGTCCGTGATTTTCGGCAGGGCTGCGATCACATGACTAGTGAATTCCTCGTGCGTACGCAGTTGGTAGAGATCCAATAGAAATTCCGATACCTGCCGCACCTGGTTTCCAGATAATCGTTCCATCGGTCTGCTCCCGAGAAGTGCCGCAATACTACTACAAGAGGATCATAGGTATAACACCGTACGCCAGGTCGCGTATTTCTTCGGATGCCTTGGTTTGATAGAAGAGCCGCGACGTAGAGTGGTTCAGAGAAGTCCAGAGGTTTCGATGCAGCGACCAAGCGCAAGTCTTGATGCGACGATAGGCGATGGTCTTTCGCCAGGAGGCCGCGAACCCCAGGCCGATTGGCAAAGCCTGGCGGGCTAACACCGAGAGAAACACAGGTGTGGGATGGGTGGCGAGCGGAATGATGGACAAATCGATTGCATCATAGCCACACGTCTGTTCACAGCCTATTGGGCCGCGAGCATGTCAGATCGTGAGTGAGTGTGACAAGTGGTGTCGGGCTCCTCAGCGAATACAATGGCTCAGTCGTGTGCGCTTACATTTTTTTGTTTCGACCAAAGGAGTGTTACTCAAATGGAATGGCAGACGATTGAATTGGTCAATCAGCTTACTCCTGCGCCACCCAATCTAGGTATATGGATTCGTACAGATCGGGCACAAGTGATCGGAGGATGGCTGGTGCGGACGGTGTTAGTGAAGCGCGAGATCGTGCAGGCATCGCCTGGTTCAACTAGCGAGATGGAAGTCGATACAAGTATCGGTCTCACTTTCGTGCCCGATCCCGTACTGGCATGGCGACCGTAATCTTGCATGAGGCAGGTCAGAAGAATCTACAAGTCTACCAATTGGATTGCAATTTTAGAAATGTGACTACGGTAATTCTGACCCAAATCGTGTCCGCGAACGGGGGATATGAGACGTAGGATGCTCCTCATGCGGGATGCAGGAAGAACATGAATTATATGTGTAGGACGATTTTACCGGGAGTGATGATGCTCTTGGTTGCAGCCTGTGGAGGAGGGGGAGAAAGCGCGTCTTCCTCAAGCTCGGCTGTCTCTACCGTACAAGTAAGAGGAACGGTCAATGGCGGAGAAATTGGTGGTACAGGTCTCACCATTGTATCAGCCCTGCAAAATTCCCCTTCGTCGATATCAGGTGAGTCCTACTCCACCACCATTAGCGCGACCGGACCACAGCTTCTCTTAATCCAGGATGAGAATGAGGCAATTAGAGGGCTCACGTTCAGCGTAAAAGATGATTCATCCTCGTCCACCTTGCCGAGAACTCTTCGAACGGATGCTACGAGTACAGCTCTCGCGCTACTTCTTCTTAGTCCTGGTGTTACGCCCTCAGATTGGAGCCTTGCGCAACCGACTGCAACGGCCTTGCAAACGCTTACGTCCTTCCCTGGGTTTGTTGCATTTTTGCAATCGAACTTGCCGACTAAGTCGCTGGCAGCAACTATTACTGATCCGGCGTACCAGCCACTGTTGCGGGCTTGCCTAGAGGAATGGCCTGCAAAGGCTGCGACCGTCGCACCTCTCGCCTTGATCGCCACGACTTCAGCCGCATTCGCGGTGCCGCCAAAAGTGTCTCCGGTTCTGGGTGCTCCGGCATTCGGCACAGGAGGAATTCGCGCTGAGATTGAAAAGGGGTATACAGGCCGACATGACATTACGGCGACTCTCACAAATTATTCGCTCCGGTCTGTCGCGCTCTACGAGTACAGTGATTCGACCGGATCAGGTACGCCAGTTTTATCTCCAAACCATCCTGTATGGTTCCAAGGAGGGGATGGCCTCACATCGCTTTCATTGTTTGGGGGCGCTCAACAAATTACGCCAAGATCCATGTCGAGACCTCTACTTTTCTCGAATCCCAACGGCAAGGTCTACTACTATGCGGTAGGTCCTGGGTTTGCACCTTATCCGGCAAGCCTTCGATCAGAAGTTGCGGTTACATGGGAAGACCTTGCGAAGCCGGTGCTATACGACTTTATCAAGTATGCTCTCGCCCCCGCGCTCAGTTTCTGGTCAGGCTATCCGGTATCTGACCTGATGGATACGGCATTCATGTTGGAAGGGTTAAGAAAAGGCCAGGACGCGGAGTTCATTGCCCTCGGTCAGCAAATCGTGCGGATGGGTGTTGAAAATGCAGGGGCAGCCGGATCCGTCATCGCCTATCGGGTCATACTGAAGGAGCTGATGCAGGTGACTCTTGGTAAAGCGGAACCCTTTATCAAAGGTGGGTTTCGAGGATTCTTCAAGTCCGTCTTTCGGATCGGTGCGTTCTTCGACAGCCTGAATTTTGTCTTGTACGTGAATGATCTCATTAATCTGCCTGCGCGTGCGAAAATAGAAGTGTCGGCTCCATACGACACTGTAGAGTTCAGCACCGCAACTTATCTTGCTAAGAAGACAGATCGCCAGATCAATATTGGCCTCACAAGAAACGACGGTAGTGCGGACGTATTAGTTGTGCAGTATACGATTACACCTTCCACTGCGGTCAAAGCTCAGGACTATAGCGACGCAAGTCCTCGCATTGTTGCCGTAAATATCCGACAGTCCAGAGTAGACTCTGGACATGGACACAAGAACTCGGATCATTCTTGCAGCGGAACTGGCGACTCAAGGGCTCTCCGTTTCCGCGATCGCGGGCCAACTTGAGCGCCATCGAGAAACCATAGGACTCTGGCTGAAGGCGGTTCGAATCGAAGGACTCTCTGTCTTTCTGGATCGCTATGCTGCGGCCAAGACGGGGCCACGTCCGGCACGACAGGTCCCGGGAGCGGTCAAACGCCTTGTCTGGGCGATTCGCGCCCGTGAATACGACTGCTGTGGGCAGAAGATTCAGTACTTTCTGGCTCATGAACAGCATATCCATCTCTCTGTTCCCAAGATCTATGAAATCTTGGCTGAACGATACGTCTTACGGCCTCGGGGCCGGACCAATCAGCCACGCGGCGTTGTGCCGATTGCCACGGCTCCCCGCGCGGTCATTCAGATGGATACCGTGGTTTTTGGCGAGGTCTTCGCCTTTACCGGGGTGGACATCTATACGAAGGAAGCGGATGTCGTTCTGCGGACCGGACTAACAAGCGAGGATGGGGCCATGTTTTTGCGCACAGCCATGACTCGCCGCTTTACCGGGCCTGTGCAGATCATCCAGACCGATGGGGGCTCAGAGTTCAAAGGCGTGTTTGCCCAACAGGTGCTCCAGTATTGTACACGACATCGCATCGCCCGTCCCTATAAGAAGAACGAGCAGGCGTATATTGAGAGCTTCAATCGAACCCTGCGCAAGGAATGCTTGGGGTGGATCTCCTATCGAGTAGAAGAACTGCCCACACTCCAGGGCGAGGTGCGTGCATTTCTGGACCGGTATCACTATCATCGGCCGCATCTTGGATTCACCCCGATGCGACCGCCGTTATCGCCAAGCCGTGAAGGACCTGACGGACTGTCGGATATTTACGGAGAATAGTGCGGTCCTTCTCCTGGGTTCATCAGATTTGAGGCTGGACAAAAGACTGCGAGCATTCCACTGTGGATTCTTGATAATCCAGCGAATACCGGCGCCCGATTCGCTACGCTCACGCTGGGACCGATCACCGGGTTGGGGAAGATAGGTCCCCAAAGCGCACTTTCCCTGACGATCGGCTCGCCAACTGCATTGAACGTCTGTGAGCCCGATGTGCCGACCTTTGCGCCGAGTGGCTGCGAGTGGCCAAGGATTGTTGCAAAAAATCCGTTTACTCCCCTTCAAGCTGGGCAAGCCGTACCCATCTCTGAACTGCTCGAATATCGACCAGGAACATGTAGCCAGCTTACACAGATGTTGTTTGGTATTCCCCTTAGAAATCCGGAATGGAGTCTTGAGGGCATCCAAGACCCTTCTCTCTATGAACACCACGGGTTGGTACCATTTTCATTCTTGCCAGGTCCTGATCTTCCTGGATCCCTTGAGCTTTCTTCTGTGAGGCTTCGGTCCAACACATCCGCAGATGGCAATGACATTCTTGTAAAGACAGTATTTCAGTATAGACGTGATGACCCGCTCGGCCAGTTCCCGGCGGTCTACCATGGCAATTTCCAATGCATCTTTAGCCTAAGAAGCAGTCCTTGATATAACCATGCATGATTTTGTGGGGACTTTGACGTTGTTACTGAGTTGAACTGAGCGAAGATTATCTCTTGGGGTGGTTAAAGCCATGTATTGTTTGGTTAGGGGATTTCTGTTGACCAACACATCTCCAGATTTCTCATTGCACTTGAATCAATCAGGCATCTCTAAACTTCGGAGGATGTAACAGTGCGCACCGTTTGTATTTTGCTCGGTTCTCTTCTTCTAGCCGCTGTCTCCTGCGCACCATCTGTGACAGTGGCGTCGGGGAAGTTCTCCGGGAGTGTGAAAGCAGAATTTCATGAAGACGGACGAAAAATGACACTTCTTGATAACTTTGAGTACGTCGATCCTATAGACCGAAGGTGGGTAGCCCCGAAAGGTCACGTCATCGATGGCGCGTCTATCCCACGCTTTGCATGGACACTCATTGGTGGTCCATTCGAAGGAAAGTATCGAGACTCATCTGTGATTCACGATGTTGGGTGTGACAAGCGCTGGGCATCGTGGCAGGTAGTTCATGAGGTGTTTTATATGGGTATGCTTACTTCAGGTGTCGAAGATTGGCGTGCTAAGGTGATGTACGCGGCCGTTTACCACTTCGGCTCACGCTGGGATAAAGTCGTACGCATCTCGGGAATACCGGCGGTCCAAACACCTGTCGCCCGGCAGCGGGCGCTGGAAGGTGAAGAGCCAGGGAGCACAGCGGAAATCTTATCGGTCGATCCGCCAGTCAATCTGCCTCTGGGTGCGTCAACATCTACATTCACCATACGAGTTTCACCGCCACCCCAGAATATGGCGCAAGAGCAGTTTGAGGCTCTGCGAAGAGAGATTGAGGAAGCTGCGTTTGCGGGCAAGCCTACGAGGACGCTCGAATCTATTCGGTCAGTGGCAAAATAGAGGATATCACTCGATTCAAACCTTTGACTGTCAGAAATAGTCACAGACGAACTGAGAGATTTGCATGCCGCGGCACTGGATCGTTCGCAAGAGGCTGAATAACTTTATCTGGAACTTGGAATGACGGCCGAGTGGGTCTATCCCCAGGTTCTGATACTGCGGGTCCAGTCCATCTGGACAGCGATCAAGACCCGCTGACTATCGAGGCGTCCGACCTGCCTCGTTATCGGCGAGTCTGCTGCGTGGTGTTTCGGGCCAAGGACATTGTTGTCTGGACCCCTCAAGAGGTAGAAGAAGGGCGGACTGTGCCCAATGCCTTCATCTCCACCATATGAGCCGAAGGCAAACTGCTCTATGAAAGATAGGTCGGCTTTGGCCGGAGGGTGGTTTCGCAAGGCCGACAGCGATCTTGCTGATGCCAGAAGGACTGCGGCGAGAGAAGGTTCACATGCTTTCACGCTCAGCAAGCAGTTGAGAAGTATTTGAAAGGTGTTCTCGCCTGGAGGGGGCTGGAGATTTCTCGAACGCACGACTTAGAGGAACTTCAGCGCTTGTGCACTCGGCTTGAACCGTGGGCGGAGCTTGCGAGCTGCGAACTTACGGATCTGACGGCGTATGCGGTTGAGCTTCGGGATGATCAGAATTTTGGCCGCCGCAACCGGCGGCCATCGAGGCCGTCAAGTTGGCTGAGCAGGTGCGCGCCAGCGTACTCGCTCCTATGCCATCGGAGACTCGACCGTAGAACGTCTTTAGGTACAGAAGACCGCTCTCAACTTTCGCCATCAGAACCCAAGTTCCGCTTCCATCCAGAGAGGACGCAACGCTGAGCAATAAGGGGTGTGAAGCTTTGGACGTCCTCTGACAGCTCTACCATGAATTTCTCTGCACGTCGTTGATCCTCAAAACATTCGTACACATCGTCGAGAAAGCCGTCGCGGAGGAGTGGGTGGTAGAGAAAGTTTTGGCCAGGGCCCGTCACGACCTCTAGTGGGTATTCGGTCACATCAATCCGTTCGAGCTCCAGGCCTTCGAGCCACCCCCGCGCTTCCTTCGCTGACGGGCGTTCGTTGAGGTAAGCCTGGAATCGCGCTCGTTCCATATTTAGCCCCCGCTGGGTCATTGCCTGATCCACTCGCTGCCACAATGAATCAAACGTTCCATAGGAGGGAAAGGTCAGGACGATCTGGCCTCCTGGGTTGAGATGCCTAATCAACCCTTGAACTGCTTGGAACCTATCAGGCCGGAAGAACATCACTGCCAGATTGCCCGTGATGCGATCAAAGGATGGCAAATCTGTAGGTAGCGAGCGCATGTCCATGGACTCGAACTGGAGCCAGGGTAGTTGCGACCCCTGAATAGCCCTCCCGCGAGTGACTTGACCAACACTCACGTCGATCGCTCGCACCTCACCAGTCGGACCAACTTGCTCGGCAAGATAGAAAGCCGGAATGCCATGGCCGGATGCGATATCGAGGATTCGCAGGCCTGGGCGTAGGTCTAGATGATGCAGTAACGATTCTGCAAACGGTGTGGACCAATAGTCGTGTGTTGGAAGAGGCCAGCGAGGCGTAGATGAATTCATGGTAGAAAGCGAAAAGAGAGTCTTCTCTACACCTTCATCCTATCATTCCCACAGGCGCTCAGTTCTGTTTGGCGGGTGAGGAACCAGCGTTTCCAGGTCTTATTGTCCTATCACGTCACAATCTGACAAAATATGGAATTGCCATCAACATCACTCCGACGAAGACGAGCAAGTAGACGTTCTCTATAAAGTAGGGAAAGACACAAAGCGCCACTCCTACGCAGAGCGGGGCGATGACCTTTTGCTTCTTGCCATAGATAAAGAAGCCAACTCCGATTGATCCGAAGATCATGCTCCAGATCAAGACGGCGGTGCTGCTCAGCTCAAACATATCTGAATCGCTTACGTGCTTGAGGCCAAGGCTTTGGCAATCAACGCTTGCGCTTCTTGTTGAATGAGTGTCAGATGCTCTTTTCCTTTGAAGCTTTCCGCGTAGAGCTTGTACACATCTTCAGTGCCCGATGGTCTTGCGGCGAACCAGCCGTTCTGAGTGACGACCTTCAACCCGCCAATCGCTGCGTTATTGCCTGGGGCCTTAGTCAGCATCGCCAAGATCTTGTCTCCGGCCAGATCCGTCGCCTTTACTTGCTCGGGAGAAAGTTTGGAGAGAATCGCCTTCTGCTCGGGCGTTGCCTGTGCGTCGATTCGCTCATAGACCGGTTCGCCCAGCTCCTTTGTGAGATCTCGGTATAGCTCGGATGGATCACGACCGGTTTTAGCCATCATCTCTGCTGCGAGCAGGTCCATGATGATCCCGTCCTTGTCTGTGGACCAGACGGTGCCGTCGCGGCGTAGGAACGATGCACCGGCGCTTTCCTCGCCTCCAAATCCGAGAGAACCATCCAGCAGACCGTTCACAAACCACTTGAAGCCCACCGGGACTTCAACCAGTGTCCGTTTCAGCTTGGCCGCAACTCGGTCGATGAGACTGCTGCTCACCAAGGTCTTGCCGATTCCGGCGTCAGACTTCCAGTTGGGGCGGTTGGCAAAGAGATAGGCAATTGAGACGGCCAAGTAATGGTTCGGATTCATCAAGCCTGAACGGGTGACGATTCCATGCCGATCGTTGTCGGCATCATTGCCGAAGGCCACATCGAAGCGATCTTTCAATGCGATGAGATTGGCCATGGCATAGGGCGAGGAACAATCCATACGGATTTTGCCGTCCCAATCCAACGGCATGAAGCGAAACGTTGGATCAACTGAGGGGTTCACAATCTCCACATCCAGTCCATATCGCTCGATAATCGGTTTCCAGTACCCGACCCCGGATCCGCCAAGGGGGTCGATCCCAAGCTTGAGTTCAGCGGCTTTGATGGCAGCGATGTCGATGATATTCTTCAGGTCGCTGATATAGGCTTCGATATAGTTGTGGCGATGTGTGGTGGGTGCCTGTCGTGCTTGTTCAATCGGAAGTCGATTACATTCCTGTAGATTTTTCGTCAAAAGGGTATTAGCCCTGTCCTCGATCCACTTGGTAACTTGTGTATCGGCCGGGCCGCCATTCGGAGGGTTGTACTTGATCCCACCGTCTTCCGGAGGATTATGCGATGGTGTGATGACGATCCCATCCGCGAGACCGGAGGTTCGGCCCCGATTGTAGCTCAGGATGGCATGCGAGATGACCGGCGTCGGGGTGAAGCCCTTGTCTTGGTCGATCATCACTTCCACGCCATTGGCTGCGAGGACTTCAAGGACGGTCACAAAGGCCGGATCAGAGAGTGCATGGGTGTCTTTACCCAAGTAGAGAGGCCCAGTCGTGCGTTGCGTCGCACGGTATTCGCACACGGCCTGAGCGATTGCTACGATATGATGTTCATTGAAGCTTCGCTTGAAGGAAGAACCGCGATGTCCCGATGTTCCGAATGACACGCGCTGCTCGCGAGCCGAGGGATCGGGTTGCTCAGCCCAGTAGGCAGCGAGGAGTTTGCTGACGTCCACAAGGGTTGAGGGAGGTGCCGGCTGGCCTGCGAATGAATGAATCGGCATAGGTAGAGATGTAGTTCCATTGCCAGGTGGCTGTCAACTCTTAAGATTCGATAGAGAAATGATGAGCACCTGGCTGATCCGGTGCTGTTCTCATGAAGTTGTGACGATGACGGATTTTGTGTGTCATGGATGCGGTATGGCGGAAATGAGGTGGAGTCAGTTTTATTATGGATCTCTTAGCTTGGAATTCCCTCCTAGAATGCCGCGTTGATGGATTTCATGTAGGTGATTCGGTAAGATGCCGCCGAATTCCTTTCCGGTATCCAAAGGGGGTCGTGTGTCCCGTTTTCGGTTAGCCTTCCTGAGCATACTTGTTCTCATCGTTCTCGCCGGAACGTTCCTCGCCTTTTCACGAGAGTTGACCGGTCAAGACTATCTCAAGGACTTTGTTCTGGAACAATTGGAGGAGAGTCTTGGTCGGAAAATTGATGTCCACCGGGTCAAGTTTGTGGTGTTTCCCGGCATTCGCGTGGAGCTTTCAGAAGTCGTCATCCATGACCCGCAATCGGCGCAAGTGGTACTCACAGCGAAGCGCGTCGATCTGGTCCTTCGGTTTTTCCCGCTCTTGAAGAAGCAAATTGTCGGAAAACGATTGTTGATTGAGGAGCCCAAGCTGACCCTTCGTCGGAATGAACGTGGTCGGTGGAATATCTTGGATGGGGTGAACGGGCAAGCGGATACCGATCAGCAAACCATGGCTCTGATGGCACGGACCTTCATGGTCCGGCAGGCCAAACTTCTGAATGGAACGATCACGGTGATGGATGCGGCCAGACCGGATGGCATTCGGTCCATTACCCTGGAACATGTTGAGTGTGACCTCACGATTCATCCAGAGCAGGGCGTTGCCGACGTGCATGTGGCGATGTCCCATCAGGGTACGCATGGAGTTTCGAGGGTGTCCCTGGATGGGGCGATCAAACAGGCGGAACAGCCAGTCGCCTTGTCAGGTGATGATGTGGGGGAGCCGGTTCCTGGACTGCAATTTGATGGTCATATTGATGCCGCTGATATCAAGGTGCGTGATGCGGCCGACTTTCTTGGCCCAAGACCGGTTTCAGATCATCTCCAAGGTTCGTTGAATCTGCGGAGTGCCGTGCGTGTTATGCCGGGTGTCGCCGGCTATGACATGGTGTTATCGGAGATGAGTGCACACTTGAACGAGATCACCCTGACGGGCCATGGTAGTCTTGCCGGCGTCCTGACTCCGCAACCCACCTTTTCCGTGACCTTTTCCAGTTCTCTTGTGACATTGCCGCAACTGCTGAAAACCATTTCTCCGGAGTGGATCCATCCACAGTTACCGGCCCTGTTGGAAGAACGTCGCATCGACGGCAAGGTACAGGTCGTGAAGGCCACACTGACCGGCTCGACCGCGACCGGCCCTCAGTTGTCGGCGACCGGGGAATTTCATGTGCAAGAAGGTCATGCGCTCATCGGTCGTGATCATGTCGCGGCAACAGACTTGGCGGCGGTGATCCTGGTCGAAACCGGGCGGGTGCGTATCTCCAAGATTACGGGGAACTATGGAACGATGCAGTTGACCGATGGGAAAGCGGAGGTGTCGTTTCTTGACGCAGGGCCGTGGTTGGACCTGGAGATGACGAGTGAGATGGGGGCCACGTCGTTGATAGAGTTTCTCTCGAGGACGGTCAAAACAGAGCGGATGGCACAGGTGTTTGCCGGGGTTCGAGATGCGGAGGGAACGGCGGTTGCGACCTTTCGCCTCGTCGGTCCGTTGAATCAACCCGGAGGAATCACATTTGCCGGTGGGGAGATTACCGCCCGTCACATCAGCCTGAATCATCCAGCCTTGCCGGAGCGGATGACCGGGGTGCAAGGGCGATTTGTGTTGGCTGATGGCGCAACTCAACTTGATCAGGTGACGGGGAATCTTGGGGGAATGGCCGTCCAGGTCCAGGGGACGATTACCGGGGGATCGACCAGTCAGTTTCAAGATCTGTCTATTCGTACACGTGGCGATGCGGCTCAGATAGTCCGGCTCTTCCGATCTTCCGCCATTGATCGGGGTGTACTCGAGGGGACTCTGAGCTCAACGGCGACGCTCTCAGGCGTGACGACGAGACCGCATGTCCGAGGATCCATCGCACTGGACGAGGCGAAGGTCGTGCTTGGGGTGATCGATAAACCTATTGGGTCTCGCGCGGCGGTCGAGTTTGAGGGAGTGCTGCCCCAAACTGCGAGTATCAAGTTGGACCGAGTCGCGCTGGTTCTGCCATCGTTGACGATTCCCGCTAAGGGTACCCTGCAGTTCGGGAATGGTTTCCTGGTTGATATGGCGGTCGCAACAGGGATCATCCCGGTTGCCAGTCTTCCGAGATGGATCTCCAAGGGCGGACTTGAAGTGGGGAACCTCGAGCTCTCGTTGGAGATCAAAGGCCGAGAACCGGACTGGCATGCCTGGCGAATAACCGGATGGATGGGGTTGACGAATGGGGTGCTGCAGGCTAAGGAAGTCGATGGGCACATTCAGGATCTCTATGCTCGTGTCAGATTTCTCCGCAACGAGACTGAGCTCAAACGACTGTCGTTCAAAGTCCAGGGTAGCGATGTCGCGATGGAGGCCACGGTTCGAAATTGGCTGACGAAGCCATCCATCATCGGAAGGATTGAGTCTAACCAGCTTGACCTGAGCTTATTGATCCCCAAGGGCGGGCGCTCGCCTGTCCGAGAGTTCCTCGAGACGCTGGCAGCAACCAGTCAGGTGACGATGACCGCGGCCGTGGCGCGTGGGCATTACCAACATCTCAAATTCAGTTCGCTGTCCGCACGCATCACCATTCAGGATGGGGTGCTTGACCTGGATCGCTTATCCGGGGAATCCAGTCATGGGCATGTGGCGGGACGGCTGGTCGTACAGCTTCCACCCAACGCGCCGGCTGACCTTGACCTCTCGTTTCGGGCCACGGGTATGGAATTTGATGATGTCTTGAAGCTGGCCAAGGCACAAGCGCATGGGGTGTCGGGAGAGTTGCGGATCAGTGGCGCGATTCGTGGCCATGGACGAAATCCCCATGGCATCTATCCCTCGTTGAATGGCAAGGTTGACGTCTTGTTGGAAAATGGACGAATCCTGAAAACAAACGAGCGTGCCGTTTGGAAAATCATCAGTCTGTTGAATCTTCCCGCCGTCTTGCAAGGGAAGGTCGAGTTGGAAAAAGAGGGGCTACCCTACAACAGAATTTCCTCAACGATTGCCATTCAAAACGGTCTGTTTCAAACGGAAAATTTGATCATCGACAGTCCAATCCTTAAGATTACCGCGGCGGGAAATTATGATTTGCCCACAGACCAGCTGGATCTCGCAGTGGCAGTGAGCCCGTTTGGATCCTATTCCCAATTTCTCAAGACGATTCCACTCTTTGGACGAATCATTGCGGGAGATCGCAAAGGCTTAGCCACGGCAATGTTTACCGTGAAAGGCGGGCTGGAAGATCCCGAGGTGACCTACCTGCCGGTGAAGTCATTTGCGTCCGGTCTCTCAGGATTGGCGCAGCTGGCGGTCGATGTGCTTACCAATACCTTGACGCTGCCGATGGACTTGGTGACGCCGGATGAAGAAACCGGTGTGCGATCCAAAGACCTTACGCCAGCGCCGCCTCCCGCCAGACCATAACTGGCAACAGTTTTCGTCCGATCGAATTCTTGACCGCCCCACGCCCCCATGCTAGCATCCGACTCAAGATGCTGAAAATGCTTGTCGGCTTCGTTCTCGCGTCGTTTAGTCCCTCAACGTACCTCAGAGGGTACGCCTCGGTCCCTCACTTGCTGCGGCCTCGTCGAGCAACCATTTTGAGCATCTTGAGCGCATTCCTCCCGCCTTGCTGGGTGTCCACTTTTAGGTAGTTGATCCATGAAACGCAGTACTATCTCCCAGCCAGACGTTGCGACGCTGTTCATTGCTGCGAGTGAACAGGATTCGAATTTGTATTACGCCACCCGCTTCATAGCTCCCGACCCCTTCATCTATCTTGAAATCAGAGGCGAACGGGTGATGGTGATGAGCGATCTGGAAATGGATCGCGCCCGGTCCGAGGCATCGGTGGATCGAGTGTTGTCATATTCTGAAGTCGAGCAGAAGGCCAAGAAACAGGGCATCAAAGCTCCGACAGCCGTCGATATCGTGCATGTGGTCTTAAAGGAGTCGAAGATTCGACGCCTGTCGGTGCCGGCGAGTTTTCCAGTCATCCATGCCGCTCGGTTGCAGGAGCGTGGCTATAGTCTGAAACCGAAGTTGGAACTGTTCTATGAGCAACGTGTGATGAAGACGCCGGACGAAGTCCGCCATATCGAAGCCGCGCAGCGGGCTACGGAGGAAGCTGTGACCGCTGCTCATGCCATGTTACGCCGGGCCGAAATTAAGGGGACGCAACTCTGGCTGGATGGTCAGGCGGTGACCTCCGAGCGGGTGAAAAAGTTCATCAATGTGAAGCTCATGGAACTGGACTGTATCGCTCAGCATACGATCGTGGCGGGTGGGGAGCAGGCCTGTGATCCCCACAATGAAGGGAGCGGGCCGTTACCCGCTCATCGCAGTATTATTTTTGACGTATTCCCTCGCTCTGCCACGAGTCGCTACTTCGCCGATATGTCGCGCACAGTCATACGGGGGACAGCGAGCCCTGAGCTCAAGCGCCTGTATAGCACGGTGAAAGATGCACAGGAAGAAGCCATCACGAAAATCAAGGATGGCGCTGACGGGATGAAGATCCATCAAGGTATCTGTACACGGTTCGAGAAGGCAGGTTACAAGACAGGTTTGGTGAATGGACGTATGCAAGGGTATTTTCACGGGACCGGGCATGGGGTGGGGCTGGATATTCATGAAGCGCCTCGTATCAGCCGAACGGGTTCACTCCTCCAGGAAGGGCATGTGGTCACGGTCGAACCAGGACTGTACTATCCTGGTTTGGGCGCGGTTCGCATTGAAGACATGGTGCTGGTGACGAAGGACGGCTGCCGCAATCTGACAAATTTCCCGAAGCAATTCGTGCTCGACTAGCCTGCTGTTGGAACACACGTTCAGCGGTATTCCTGCCTCGCTCAAACACTCCACCTATCCAGGTCCGGACGAGTCTTTGATTTTCGCAAGCTCAGTCGAGGCTCGCCCCAATGGCAGCATGGTAACCTGAGCGGTCATTTTGAATAGCCAACCCGGTTGCGTCATACTGTCAGTGGGCTCAAGGCAACAGAATGCATTCGTATCAATTTCTTGACGATATTGCGGTAGCGGACCTGGCCTTCAAAGCGGAAGGCGATTCTGTGGAGGAGTTGTTTCGCGCAGCGACTGATGCGCTGTTGGAAACATTGGCCGATCCTTCAACGGTGGCAATGACATGGGAGCGTAGGATTGAACACGTATGCGGAGCTCTGGACGAGCTGCTCTTTGAATGGCTCTCGGATCTGGTGTATTGGAAAGACGCGGCGGGGGTGGTGTTTCACGAAGCAAACCTTTCCGTGGTTCAGAAAGGCACCACATGGACGCTTGCTGCTGTACTACGAGGCGCTCCCGTGGATCAGACAACTCAGATACTCCACAATGATGTGAAGGGTGTGACGAAGCATCTGTATGAAGTGAAACAGCAGGGAATGCGCTGGTATGCTCAGGTGGTGGTCGACGTATGAAATTGAATACTGATATGCGGGTCAATCGGGTGACCGATGAGGTGTGGGAGATCCCCGTCACTGAGAAAGCAGGGATGCTGGTACCTGCGCGGATCTATGCCACGCCGGGTATTTTACAGACGATGGACCGCGGTGTTTTCGATCAAGTCACCAATGTGGCTTGTCTCCCTGGTATTGCGCGCTATGCGCTCTGCATGCCGGACGGGCATTGGGGCTATGGGTTTCCCATCGGGGGTGTTGCCGCGTTCGATACCAGGTCGGGAATTATTTCTCCCGGAGGGGTCGGGTATGACGTCAATTGTGGGATGCGTCTGATCCGCACGGATTTGACCTTGGAAGATGTGCAACCGAAACTGGATCGTCTCATGACCGAATTATTCCGGCGTGTGCCGGCCGGCGTCGGGGCAGCAGGCTTCATCCGATTGAACCGAAGTTCGTTCAAAGGGGTGATGACACGAGGTGCTCGCTGGTGCATTGAAGAAGGCTATGGCTGGCATCGGGATCTTGCGCACATTGAAGAAGGCGGTTGTATCGCAGGTGCTGATCCGTCCAACGTCAGCGATCATGCGGTGGGGCGGGGGATCAATCAGCTGGGGACACTGGGCTCTGGGAATCATTACTTGGAAGTGCAGGTTGTTTCGAACGACCGGGTGTTCGATCCTGAGACGGCTACGGCGTTGGGCATTACCGGCCAGGGTCAGATTGTGGTGATGGTCCACTGCGGGTCCCGTGGGTTTGGCCATCAGGTTGCCAGCGACTATCTCAAAGTATTTGAGAAGGCGATGCGGCGGTATGGGATCTCTGTGAAGGATCCGCAACTCGCGTGCGCTCCGTTTCGTTCACCAGAAGGACAGGACTATTTCTCCGCCATGAACTGTGCAGCCAATACGGCCTTTGCCAACCGACAAGTCATCACCCATCAGATTCGCGAAGCATTCGCAGCTGTGTTTGGGCTGTCGGCTGAGGAGTTGGGCATGGAGTTGGTCTATGATGTCGCTCATAATATCGCCAAGGTTGAGCGCTATCCCGAAGGAGATCTATTGGTTCACCGCAAGGGATCAACCAGAGCGTTCGGCCCGGGGAGCCCGGATTTGCCGTGGGATTTTCAGAAAACTGGCCAGCCGGTGATTTGCGGAGGATCGATGGAGACCGGTTCCTATCTTCTGGTCGGTACAGACCGAGCCGTCGCTGAGACATTCGGGTCTACGATGCATGGCTCAGGGCGGACGATGTCGCGGGCACAGGCCAAGAAAGCGATTCGTGGCGAACAGCTTCAGCAGGAAATGAAACAGCGTGGCATCCTTGTCAAAGCCGTATCCATGTCAGGTTTGGCGGAAGAGGCCGGGTTCGCATACAAGAATATTTCTGATGTCGTCGAGACGGTCGACCGTGCAGGTATTACTAAAAAGGTGGCGGAACTGCGTCCAATCGGGAACATAAAGGGGTAATCTTCTGGTCTCATGGAAAGCCATACACAATCAGTTCACGCATTCTGAACCCTGTTTCAAGCCCGCCTCCGTGTTTTAGTCCGAATCTCTACCTCCACGCGAAAAGCCATTACTCCATATGATGGTGTGGTGTTGAGCATCGAGTTACACAAGAATCAACACTCCTCCTTGGCTGAGGGGATCCCCTGACCAACCTGCGTAGCACCGCGAAGCGAATTTTCTCCAAACTCTTTACGCATCAAAAATTGCTGGTATCGTCAGGTGTTAGGGCAGAGGGTCGAACGGCCGGATTGGTGCCGCACGCTTGTTCGGCATAGAGTGCACGCCATGCACATTCGTCTCGTGAGCTCTCCACTGCGTCATGCGTCGATGCGACGGCTTGCGGTGAAGCAACAGATCAGTTCATCCGCCGAGCGATCAAGGGACTCGGTGGGTTCAAGGTCCTAGTGCAACGCCTGTATCCTGGAGATTCCAGGAACCAAGGAGTTGTACATGGGACACTATCACCGATTGACTCTTATGGAACGTGAAGAACTCAGTCGCATGTTCGCCGCCGGGTATAGTTTACGTGCAACGGCTCACGCCCTGCAGCGCGCGCCTAGCACGCTGTCACGTGAACTCACTCGGCACCGCACCAGCCCGGTGACCTATCGCGCGGTGCCAGCCCATCAACGGGCGACTCGGTGGGCCCATCAGCCACGGAAACCCCGGAAGCTTGCGGCGGACCTCCGACTCCGCCGAGCGGTCTTGGCCCGACTGGCACAACGCTGGTCGCCAGAACAGATTGCCCACAGTTTGCGCCAGCAGTATCCTCAAGATCCCGCGAGGCAGATTTCGCATGAAGCCATCTATGGCTATCTCTATGGGTTACCCCCCGACACCGTTAAGCGCGCCCTCACTCGGCACCTCCGGCGGCGGCATCGTTTTCGGCGGCCCCACAAGGTCCGGCTCTCCTCGCATGCCGTCCAGGAGATGGTCAGCATTGATGACCGACCAGCCGAAGTAGCTGCGCGTGTCGTGCCGGGCCATTGGGAAGGCGACTTGCTCGTCGGCCATGCCAATGCCTCGGCGCTCGGGACGCTCGTCGAACGCACAACACGGTTTACCCTGCTGGTCCCGCTGAAGGCCAAGCATGCGACCGCCGTACGACGGGCCTTTGTCCGGGCTATCCGGACACTGCCGCCGCAGCTCCGCCGGTCTCTCACGTATGACCAGGGGCAGGAGATGCGCGACCATCGGCGCTTTACCACCCAGACACAGATGCCGGTCTACTTTGCGCATCCCCACTCTCCCTGGGAACGGGGCACCAACGAAAACACCAACGGGCTCCTACGGCAGTTCTTTCCCGCCGGGACCCACTTTAACAAGGTGTCACGAGGCGAGATCAAGCGAGTGCAGGCAATGCTCAACGATCGGCCACGGAAAATTCTGAACTGGCACAGCCCCGCGCATGCATTTCACCACCTGTTGCGTTAGGATCTTGAATGCACCCTCTCGGAGATGCCAACGGTATGAGTCGTCCAGAGAGCAGGTGTGAGCGTGATATGCCAGGGGTAGATGAGACAAGGACAGCCGTCATCCTCGTGGTCGATGATGAGGAGATGGTCAGATTATTCGTGCGCGAGGCCTTGAAACAGGCTGGGTTTGAGGTGTGCGAAGCCTCAAATGGAGTACATGCCTTAGAACAGTTTGCCGCGAGGCGTCCCGATCTGATCATCATGGACGTAGTCATGCCTGTGATGGATGGATTTGCCGCTTGTATGAAGCTGCGTGAGTCGGTGGAAGGGAAGCGCGTGCCGATTCTGGTGATGACGGCGCTGGATGATGAGGACTCGATTGGTCGTGCCTATGCGTACGGCGCCACGGATTTCATCGCCAAACCAACGAATGCGACCATCTTGGGGCATCGAGTTCGGTATATGCTGCGCGGGAGTCTCACGCTCAACGCACTTCTGCGGAGCGAGGCGCGGCTGGGTTTGGCGCAGCGGATTGCCAAGATCGGCAATTGGGAATGGCATCCCTCCACGGGGCGGTTTTTGGTGTCTCCGGAACTCTGTCGGTTGATGGGCATTCGATCACAAGATTTTCGAGAAACGAAAGACGCATTTCTCGATATGGTGCATGTGGATGATCGCGATCTCGTGGACCGAGCGCTGCAATCGATTCTTGCCGAACGGAAGCCTTGTGATATTGATCACCGGATCGTCTTTCAACACGGGGGTGAGTTTACGGTGAATCTACAGGCTGAGGCGGTCTTCGACGATCAGCTAAAAATACTGACGATTGTGGGGACGGCCAAGGATATCAGTGAACGAAAGCGCTCCGAGCGAGAAATCCACCGGCTGGCCTATTACGACAGTCTCACGGGGTTGCCGAATCGTGTCTTATTTAAAGATCGCGTCACACAAGCGCTTGCTCATGCACGTCGCTATCACTCAACGCTCGCAGTCTTGTTTCTTGATCTGGACCGGTTCAAGGTCATTAACGATACGCTAGGTCATAACATTGGTGATCTGTTGTTGAAGCAGGTTGCGGATCGCTTGGCAGAGTCTGTCAGGCACAGCGATTCCATCAGTCGGTCGGTCGAGAAGGGCGAGGCCCATGAATTAGCCCGCTTGGGAGGGGACGAGTTTACGGTCTTGTTGACGAACATCCAACAGGTTCAGGATGCCGGGGTGGTTGCCCGACGTATCCTAGAATCGCTGTCGCAATCGTTTTTGATCGATGGCCATGAGATTTCGGTCACCACCAGTGTGGGGATTGCGATCTTTCCGACCGATGGAGAGTCCGTGGATCAACTCCTGAAGAGTTCCGATGTCGCCATGTACCAGGCGAAGGAACGAGGTCGGAACAATGCACAATTTTACTCGGCGACCATGAACTCCATGGCTGCGGATCGGCTTGAGATGGAAAATGACCTGCGAAAGGCGTTGGACCATCATGAACTGACCGTGTATTACCAGCCGCAGATAGATATCCGAAGCAACAGAATCGTGGGTGCCGAAGCATTAGTGCGATGGCATCATCCTCTGCGTGGCTTGCTGATGCCTGCCGTGTTTCTTCCTGTCGCCAATGAGACGGGCATGATCCGAAAGCTGGACGAAGCCGTACTGGGTATGGCCTGCCGGCAAGGAAAGGCTTGGCAAGATGCTGGTTATCTCCCTATTCGAATGTCGGTCAACGTCTCCAATTCTTTCTTTCATGGGGCCTCGTTGGTGAACGCCGTGTCACGAGCCTTGGAAGAGACCAGGCTTGACCCGGAATTTCTTGAGTTGGAGTTGACCGAGTCAATCGCCATGCGACATGTCGAAACGTCCATTGAGATGCTGCAGGAACTGAGGGCGATGGGTATTCGACTGTCGATCGATGATTTTGGAACCGGTTATTCCTCCTTGAGTCACTTACAACGGTTTCCCTTGAATATGCTCAAAATCGATCAATCATTCACGTACGATGTGCCGCACAACGCCGCCAATGTTTCAATCTCCCGCGCGATTATCTCTCTTGCGCATAGTATGAACCTCACGGTGTTGGTCGAGGGGGTCGAAAACGAAGAGCAGTTGAAGATGTTTCGTGATCAGGGGTGTGATCAAGCGCAAGGCCATTACTTCGGGCGTCCAATGTCGGCAGAAGAATTTGTGCAACGGCTTACTCGTGTTGATACCCGCGCGCCCGGAAGACAGGCGGCATAGACATTGCTGGTGGTCAGTGGTGGCACTTCTGTGAAGGCGAGGCTCAAGGGGCTGGGTTCCGCAAGGGGAGGGATGTCCATGGAACAACGGAAAGATAGCCGATTCCCTGTTGGGTTTCGGAGCTCATTCAGTTCGGCGAACAGCATGTCAGGGGATGGGATGTTGACTGAACTATCTATCCGAGGATGTCGCGTCCGTAGTTTAGTAGAGGTGAATCCAGGGACGGTTCTTCAGCTGAGAGTTCACGTTTCAGACCGTGAATCCCCCATCGTGATCTCTCACGCGATCGTTCGATGGTATCGAGATAGTAGCTTTGGATGTGAGTTTGTGAATCTCGGGGCGGAGGAATGGGCCCGGCTTCGTGCGGTGACGACGGAGTTGGAGAAAGAACCCTACCAGAAGATGCAAGACGACAACGAGGCTGCATAATTCCACGAGCACAAAGAAGTTATGCCGCTCGCGCCTGCATCTTAGCGATGAAAACCTTGCAGGCCAGCTCCACACTTTCATTGAGCGGACCAAGCAGATCAGCAGCGGCATCCAATTGCTGTTGTCGCGCGAGGCGCTCGATCTCTCCGGCCTGAACACTGGCGGCTAGCGCCCCGACCTGAGCGCTCGATGATTTCAATTGGTGTGCGCCGTCCCTGAGCGCAGCCTCGTTTCCTGTCTGGATTGCGGCCTGAAGTACTCCCATGAGGCGCTTCGAATCTAAGAGGTAGAGTGAGAGAATCTTGTGCAGGGCATCCGAACGGCCTGCTCGTTCCATGGCCAGCAGATTCTCCCAGACGGCTTCATCAATGACGGGAATTTCTGTGGAGGTTGTCGAAGTGCGCTGTTTACTGAGTGTCGGATGGGAGGGTAACGAATCGGTTGGCCTCGTGTCCATCCACCGTCGGATGGCGGCTTGCAGGCCTGCCTGCGAAAATGGTTTTGAAAGATAGTCGTCCATCCCAGCCGCCACGCATTTCTCCCGATCGCCTTCCATAGCGTTTGCAGTCAGAGCGATGATGGGAACATGCCGGCCGGCACCGGTGGATTGTTCATGCCGTCGAATGGCAGCGGTAGCGGCGAATCCATCCATCTCAGGCATCTGACAGTCCATCAAGACGAGATCATAGCGGCGTTTTGAGACAGCCTCAACGGCTTGGCGGCCATGCTCGGCGATGTCGACTCGGCACCCGAGGAGTTCCAGCATTCCCACTGCCACTTCGCGGTTGACCGGATTGTCTTCAGCGAGAAGAAGGTGACCTCCAATGATGGCTGGTCTTGGCTCCAGTTCTTTTGTGAGCGGCCCTGTGTCTGGCAAGGCGTATCGTTGCCGCAGTAAACATTCTCGAAGTAGAGACTGTCTGGCCGGTTTCCTGAGCCATGCGAAAAAGGTCGATCCACCGGCGGTCTCATCCGTTGACGACTCTTGGTCGACCGAACTGAGTGCCAACAAAGGAATATGACTAAAAAGAGGATTGGTCTTGATCATTCGTGACAGCATGATGCCGTCGATGTCAGGCATGTGAATGTCCAGAATGGCCATGTCGATGGGCTTGCGTTCGATCGCGGCCTGGTTCAGCTGTTCTAATGCAGCCGTTGCACTGGCGGCGCTGATGGGTTCGGCCCCCCAGGTCTTCAACTGGGATTCCAGGATAAACCGATTGGTGGCGTTGTCGTCGACGATGAGGATCCGGATACCGGCAAGGGATTGAGCCGCTGTCGCATCTGATGGCTGGTGTCTGGCCTCGTATTTCAACTGCATCGTGAACCAAAAGGTGGAGCCTTGGCCTGGTACGCTCTCGAGACCGACCTCGCCACCCATCAAGTGAACCAATTGTTTCGCGATTGCCAAGCCGAGCCCTGTGCCTCCGAACCGGCGTGTGGTCGAGCCGTCGGCCTGAGAAAACGCGGCAAAGAGACGCCTCCGGGCTTCTTCTGAGATGCCGATCCCTGTGTCCTGCACTTCGCATTTCAAGGTCACCTGTTCAGCTTTCTTGGACAGACAGTGAATTCGCAGAGAGACTTCCCCTCGTTCTGTGAACTTCACGGCATTGCTCAAGAGGTTCAGCAGCACTTGTCTGAGTCGCATTGGGTCGCCGACCACTGTATGGGGCGTCTCTGCTGGTATAAAACAGGTCAATTCCAACCTCTTTTCCCCTGCCGGTTTGGAAAAGAGATCCACGGCCTCCTCGATGGTCTGACGGAGGTCGAATTGAATCTGATCTAGCTCAAGTTTGCCCGCTTCAATCTTTGAAAAGTCCAGAATGTCGTTGATAATCCCCAGGAGGGCGGTACCGGACCGATGAACGCTATCGACCATGTGACGTTGGCGCTGATTCAACTGGGTGGTCAGTAAGAGCTCTGTCATACCCAAGACGCCATTCATTGGCGTTCGGATTTCATGACTCATGTTCGCGAGAAACTGCGATTTAGCAACACTAGCCGCTTCGGCCGTATTTTTTGCCTCGACGAGGTCGCGGGTGCGCTCGGTCACCTTCGTTTCCAGCTCTTCCCTGTGCTGAGCCAGTTGCTCATGTTGTATCTGAATCTGCGCCAACATGGCGTTTAGTCCATTGGAGAGCACATCGATCTCATCGTGAGTGGATAATGAGGCGGCCCGTAGAGAGTAATCTTTTTTCTCAGACACTTCCCGCATGGTGGCGACCAAATGGAGGAGCGGGACGGTGATAATGCGTTGGAGTTTTCCAGAAATGAAGAGCGCGAAAAGCCCGGATACGAAAAGGATCACAATGGCAATTCCTACAGACCGCTTGAGGCGCTCGTCGAGTTCTTTGAGGTCCGATCGGAGCAAGATCCAGCCAATGCGCTGTCCATCAAAGAAGATCGGCGTTAAGACCTCAAGATAGCCATCGACAATGTGACTCTGCCGTGCTGTCACTAATTCTATGCTGTTGAGTATTTGCAAAGAGCTCGATGTGGAACCAGCGTGCATGGGACTGGTGTATGTGGCAAAGATATTCTGATCACCATCTATCGTGAAGGCGGACACGATGTGAGGTTCTTGGCGAAGGGCGGCGAGCGTTTCGCTGGCTGCCTTTTGATCCCTGAACGAAAGGGCTGCGGTGCTATTGGTGCCGATGACGTCAGCAAGTGCGGCCATGCGGCCCTCGATCGTGCTACGAACTGATAGTCGATCGTTGATGACGAACACCACGATGACGATGAGCAGGGCCAGGCCGGTAGACAGTAGTCCCAGGCCGGTCAGCTTTTTTTCGATTGGCCAGTACTTAAAGGAACGCCACATCTTAGGGGTGCCCTTTCACGATACGTGTCAGCCTGATGAGCTGGGCGCTGAGTTTGAGGGGGGTCTGCTGGACTGCTTCCAAGTTCAAGTCCAGCGCCACTCGGTTTTCGACCATTCGCATGTTGAGCATGATTCCCGTCTCTGCACAGCCCTCGGCATCGCAGACGGTCAGGACTGGTGACTTCTGAAGCGTCTGTAAGATGTTGCGTGTCTGTTTGAGCTCTCCGGGACTGATATACAGTATGTGGCAACCGATGAGATTGTCGTTACCCGGTATAGGCTTGGTCGCCAGGGGCCGATCTCTGACCAGTTTTCCCTCCAGGCTTGTGAGGTTGGGGCCAAAGGGGTCATTCCCGGCGAGGCAGATGACGAACGGCGCATGGTCATTGGGAAATGACATGGTTGGCCATTCAGCGAACTTGGCGAAGTTGTAGAGGAAGGCAGCTTTCAGTGCATATTCTTCGTGGTGGTCCTGGGCCATGGTCTGAGGACTTACTGGAAGTCCTAAGAGGGTCAGAGTGCAAATCAGGCCGACCAGACACCGTGTGAACGCAGCCATCCACCCCAGCCATGTTTCGGGAGGCAGATCTCGTCCACCTGTATGGAGAGGACGAGTCGCGGTGCAATGATCGGTCAGAATCGCCATGTCACCTTTGCGAATAGGCCTCGTTGGATCTGCGAGACGCTGGTCTGAATAAATTCAGGCTTAAATTCGTGATGTCGAGCTTCGAGGAGATTGTGTCCAACCAGTGAGAATTCAACGTGGCTGGTGGGTCTCCATCCGAGCCGAACATCCAGGTTTTGGTAATTGCTGATGCCAAGCCCAGGAAGGCGATCGACGAAGCGAAAGGTGGTGTCGAACTCGAGTGTGTTCGTGAGGTCCATCAGAGATCGAATCGACAATTGATGCGCAGGTTCCTCACCGGACTCGACCTCAATTCCTTCCGGCGCCGAACGGCGAACTTGAAAGTATGAGAACGCCGGCCGGAGACGCCACCAGGTCAACATGCGCCATTCCCCCGCCAGTTCGCCTCCGTACGTCCGCGTCGTGACATTGCTTCGGATCAGCACCAGCGATTCGGACAGTTCCTGTTCGCCGGATGAATGTGTGTAGTGGTTATAGAAAGCTGCTGCATCGACGGAGAGGTTGACGCTGAGCTGTGCCCGATACCCGATTTCGTAGCCCCATAAATTCTCATTGCGCACAGCTGAATTGCCCTGTAACTCTACGAACTCGGTCGGTGTGCCGGCAATCAGTTGTCGACTGCCACGTTCAAAGCGTGAAGGCAGGCGATTGGATCGGGTCACGGATCCCCAAATGGAGTGATTGGGGGTTGGATTGTACAGGAGGCGGACATTTGGCTGGATCAGCCCTCCTGTATACGTGTTTTTGAGATATTTCGCTCCAACCGTCAGTCGGAGTTTGTCCTGAAACAATTTGATTTCATCCTGGACAAACGCAGAGAAAGTCCGGAGACTCTGTTCCGGAGGGTCAAAGGCCAGATTTTCGCTGTTGCGCAGTCGGTCGCCACTAACGCGATAGCCGATTCCCCAGACAAGGTCTTGTCCGAACGGCAAAGCAGCACGGTGTTGGAAGTCCACATCAACGGTATTCCGGATTTCCATGAACGATAATTCGTTGCGTCGCGTGTTGTCGTAGTATAGTTGGAGGATCATCTCATTCTGTGAGCCGAACTGGTGTTTCCATCGTCCGAGTACGTTCCCGCCCGACATCCGTATGTCTTCAATCGCACTCCTCGAAAAAGAAGGCGCGAGTAAAGTGGGAAACGATGTCATCTGTCCCGCGAGTCCATGGTAGTAATCTCCTTGGAGGGTCACAGAATCCTGAGTGCTGGGTTCCCAGTCGAGACGTCCGCCAGTTCGACCCATGCGCCAGTTATCGTGGTTACCATCGGTACCGGAGGTGCTGTCCCGTTCGAATCCTTTCCCGTACAGTCGATATGACAGCGCATTTCCAATGGTTCCTCCGTACCGCAGGGTGGCGAACGCGCGTTCTTCTGTGCCGCCCCCGGCTGTGATCAGCGCCCCTTGAGTATCCTTGGCTTTCTTCGTGATGATGTGGATGGCGCCGTTGACCGCATTGGCACCCCAGAGTGTTCCGCCCGGCCCACGGATGACTTCGATGCGGTCGATATCTTCAAGCGGGAAATCCTGCACCTCCCAGAAGGTTCCGGCGACCAGCGGGGAATATACGGTTCGTCCGTCGATCAAGACCAAGAGATCATCCGCAAAGCGTCCGTTGAAGCCACGGGACGTAATGGCATATTTCTGCGAGTCGATACGTGCGACATGAAGTCCCGGTACCATACGGAGGACCTCAGGAATGCTGTTGGCGCCAGATCGACGGATATCTTCCTGAGTGACAATGAAAATGGCGGAGGGGGCTTGTGAGAGCGGTTGAGCCTTTTTCGAGACGGAGGTCACCTCCATGGCAAGCAATTGTTCGAGCCTCAGTTCAGTCAAGTCCTGTGTCGCCTGAGTATTTGACTGGGAGACATCCGCAGCGTGGGCAATCAATCCTTCTGAAGCGGAGCTGCTGACTGTTGTGAGTAGCCACCAGAATAATGTCGTGGCCATCGCCTGTATAGATCTCAGGCTGAACCACTTCATAGATGCCTCCGTGAATTGAATCCTTCACGACTGTATCGGTGGATGAAGTCGGTAACTTGAAATCAATGTTCGTTCTGAGTGGTCTTGGAGCTGATTGCGGATTGCCAAACGGTTACTTGCTACGGGGATCCTCTTCTCTGGTACCCTCGGATGCATGCCGGATCAGCGAGCGGCAGAGGTCAGAAAAGGAGCGCACTGTGCGTGGCGCATCCATTACCATATTGTCGTTCCTGTCAAATACCGCAAGGCGTTGCTGGATGATGAAGTGACGGCGATTCTCTAGGAGATGGCGACCGAGATTGCAGAACGTTTTCCGATTGAGAGGGACGCGATAGGGACGGACAAGGGGCACCTTCATCTATTATGCAGTGCTCTTCCGAAGATGGCCCACGGACAAAGTGTGCAGGTTTTTAAACGTATCACGGCGCGCAACATCTTTCGACGGAAGCCGGTCGTCAAACGAGTGCTGTGGGGCGGAGAATTTTTGACGGATGCGTACTATGTGGCGATGGGAGGAGAGCGCGCCAACTGGCAGACCGTCGAACGATAGGTCCAACGGCAAAGTCAGATCGCCGGCAGCTCTACGGGTAAATCGGCTGATGGTGGTTATGGCTCACTCAGGATATGGGCAAGTTTCAGCAGCTTTGAGCTGAATTTCAGATTGGTGCGTTGTATCGCTCCAAGGTTCATTTCCAAACTGATTTTATCTTCGTGTTTCTGGAGGTTGATCATAACGCCTTGCCGTGTACAGTCGGGTTGGTCGCACACGGTCACAATGGGTTCGCCGGCAAGAGTGGTGAGAAATTCGGTAGCCCGCCGTCTATCTTGCATATCGATGAAGATGATGTGGCACCCATGCACGTTTTGCGGGCTGGTGAGATGTCTCGAAGCAATCTGACGCTCTTGAACCGGCTTTCCGACGATGCTGTCGATGGTTGAACCGAAGACGTCATTGGTGATACAGATCACGAGAGACGTCCCCTCGTGCTCTGACCAATCGACGAACTTCGCGATGTTGTACAAGAATGCTGATTTGAGGAGATACTCGGCCCGAGGTCCCGGTTCTCCTGCGTTGAGCATGGGACCGGGCCATAGCGCGACGAGCATCATCGCGAGCGACAGCGCTCTCCGATGAATTCTATGGCGGACGGGTTGTCGTGGGCGAGTGCTCATCGAGTCTGTGCCTTCTTCATTTCCATGCTTGCTCAATATCGCCACGTAGCCTTGACATAGGCTCCACGCTGCACTTCCATTCGAATTTGAGGGATGAAATTGGGTGAAAACTCAGGATGCTCTGGATCCAGTAGGTTTTGCCCCACGACAGCGAACTCCCAGTGTTTGGTTGGCTTCCATGCGAGCCGTGTATCCAAAGTGAGATAGCTGGGAATTCCTAGCGAAGAGAGTGCACTCACATATCGTCCCCATAGGTCGAACTCGAGATTCCCCGGCAGGGTCATCAGTGATCGGGCAGAAACAAGATGCCGTGGATTTTGGCCGGGAACACTGTCGCGGGTAGGATCATTGGAGTCGGTCGCTCGCATCTCCATCGCCAGGAAGGTATAGGAGGTTTGGAGTTGCCACCATTCCCGCGCACGCCAGTCGAGGGCGAGTTCCATGCCATAGGTGGTTGCGCGTAGTTTATTGTCAACGGTGAGCGGGATGAGGAGGTGCGGAGGCGTCGGCACAAATTCCATGCTCGCTGCACCGGGTTCAAAACTTCGGAGGTGGTTATATTGGTTGTAAAAAGCCGTGATGTCGACCGAGAAGGTCGTATGCAGCGAGCTGCGCAGGCCAATCTCGTACGCCATGAGCGACTCATTCGTGTAGCTACGATTACCCAAGAGTGCAGCAAGTGCGGTTGGCGAGCCGGGAAAGAGTCCGTTCGGGGGGATTACCCGGCTGTTGACGCGCCCATCCTGTTCCACGCGTGATGGCGTGCGGAAGCCGCGAGAGACAGAGGCCCACAAGGTCAGCGTCTCACTCGGGGTCCACCGGAGTTTACCGTTCGGTTGGACGACAAACCCCGTAAAACTATTGTGTTCAATTTTGGTGCCGGCGATCAGTGCGAGTCGATTGGGAATCAGTGCAAATTCATCCTGGAGGAATCCGCTGAAGAGATTGAGTGTGCGACGGGCTGGGGACATCACGATAGTCTGGGTGGTGACGAACTCGTCTTGCGTCATGCGATACCCGGCTCCCCACAGGAGGCGATGGTGGTTTCCCCATGTCAAATTGTGTTGGGCATCCAGATCAAAAGTATCGCGATCCTCGCTGAATAGCAGACTACGCCGGCTGGTGCGGTCATAGTAACTTTGCACGATGAATGCCGCCCCGTTCCCGAGATCGTATTTCCATCGCCCGAGGACATTGGCTCCGTACGCGTGAACGTCGTCCACTGTCTGATTGCTGTAGGGGGGAGTCAACTGGGGTTCTTCAAAAAATGCCGAAGATCGACTGTCATAATAGTTTCCTTGAACCATGAGGGATTGTGCCGAGTTCAATTGTGAATCCATACGAAAGCCGGTGCGGAGCTGTCGCCACGCGTCCAAGGTCCGATTGCTCTCTGCGTGCCCGAGTGCATCGCGCAAGAAACCTTTGACATAGCCTCGGAGATGCGTATCGTTGCCAAGTGCGGTTCCGTAGCGCAGTGTTCCGAAGCCACGCTCTTCGGTTCCTGCTCCGGCGACGGCCAGCCAGCCTTGTGTATCTTTCGCTTTCTTTGTGATGATATTGATGACGCCGTTCACGGCGTTGGCCCCCCAGAGCGACGTCCCTGGGCCACGCACCACTTCGATTCGATCGATGTCTTCCAACACCGTATCCTGGACGTCCCAGAACACGCCCGAGAAGGTTGGGGTGTAAATCGTGCGTCCATCCATCAGGACCAGCAGTTTATTGGCGAGTTCATCATTAAAGCCACGAGCGCTGATGGCCCACCGATGTGTATCGATGCGGGCAACGTGAATACCTGGTGCCATGCGAAGCGCTTCCGGAATGGACGTCGCGCCGGAACGGCGGATATCTTCATCGGTGATGACGAACACGGCACTGGCAGCCTGAGCGAGAGGTTGGGTGTTTCTCGCGACGGTGGTGACGTCTACAGTCATGAGTTGATCCAAGGAAAGTTGTTCGAGGGGGTCTGTGGTCGGCACTTGGTTAGCAGCGTAACTATTCAGGACGTCTAAGGACAGGGTATACAAGGCCGTGGTTATAAACAGAACGCCTCTCGTCCGTCTTGTCATTGACCTACACGTCTGTATGAGTGAACAAATATCCATATCAAGAAATAGAGGTCCCTGCCTTAGTACCGCCAGGTCAACTTGACGTAGGCGCCTCGCTGAACTTCGGTCCCGCTTTGTGCCACGAAGGCTGAAGTGAACTCTGGGCGCCTGGATTCGAGCAGGTTTTGTCCAACAATGGAGACATCAAGACTCTTTGTTGGTTTCCAGCCAAGCCGGGTGTCCAAGCTGACGTAAGCAGGGATGTTCAGTGTGGGGAGTCGATCCACGAATCTCCCCCAGAGATCGAGTTCGAGATTGCCGGGAAGCTGTATGAGGGACCGGAGAGACGCCTGGTGTTGCGGACTTTCTCCGTTGGCATTTCTTCCGGTGGGGTCGAGTGAGGTGCCGGTGATCATCTGAATTCTCAAATACGAGTAGGTCGCTCGTAGATGCCACCAGTCGATGGGGTGCCACTCTGACGACAGTTCCACCCCGTGGGTTTCCGCGGCAAGTTTGTTGTTCGCCACGAAGGGGATGAGCAGATGAGGAGGAAGCGGACTTGTCGCGAGCGAGGAAGTGCTAGGCTCGATGCTTCTCAGCCGATCGTATCGGTTGTAGAATGCCGTGATATCGATCGACCATGTTTCCAACGGTTGGAAGCGTGCGCCGATTTCATAGGCCACCAACGACTCGTTGCGGAAACCTGGTTGGCCTCCGAATGTCGTTAACGCGACCGGCGATCCTGGGAACAGGGCGTTCGGTGGCAAGGCCGTCTGGTCGAGCGTGGAATTCTCCTCTGCACGCGAAGGAGTACGGATGGCATGAGAAATTGCTCCCCAAAACATGAGGGTCTGGATTGGGGTCCAACGAAGACGACCGCTTGGTTGTACCACCCACCCAGTAAAATCGTTATGCTCGATTTTTGTCCCAGCCGTTAGAGCAAGGGTTTTCGGGATAATGGTGAACTCGTCTTGAATGAATCCGTTGAAGAGATTCAAGCCACGATTGGTGGGATTTGTGCGGATGGTCGTGGAATCAACAATGTGGTCGTTCGTGAATCGATAACCGAGCCCCCAGATGGCGTGGTGGGCGTTTCCCCATGCAAACGAATGCTGGAGATCGATATCGAAGGTGTCTCGTCGTTCCGTAAACAGGCGGCTCTCTCGTTCGGTTCGATCATAGTAGGTTTGGACGAGGAGTGAGGAGCTGTCTGAAAAGGTGTGTTTCCATCGAGAGAGGACATTGCCTCCGGAGTAACTCCATCGATCACGAATCGACCGACTGTAGGGTGTCGTGAGGAGCGGTTCCGTGAACCCAAATCCTTCCGTGCCTCTGTAGTAATCGCCCTGAATGGTCAGGGTGTCATGTGGGGACAGATCGTGGTCGAGGCGGAATCCTCCTCGCCCGTTTCGCCAGTCGTCCCCTCCAGGCGACCCATCGGACCGAACGAACTCGTCACGGTCAGCGAACTTTCCGTAAAGGCGGGCATGGGTATGCTCCCCCATTGAGGCCCCGTAGCGGAGCATGGTAAATGCTCGTTCCTCCGTTCCCCCACCAACGACGGCGAGGAGTCCCTGCGTGTCCTTGGCTCTTTTGGTGATGATATTGATGACGCCGTTCACGGCGTTGGCACCCCAGAGTGAAGCGCCGGGTCCGCGAATGACTTCGATGCGATCGAGGTCTTCAAGGACGGTGTCCTGTGCATCCCAGAATACGCCAGAGAAAAGAGGCGAATAGACCGTGCGGCCGTCAATCAGCACGAGCAACTTGTTGGCGAATTCTCCGTTGAATCCCCGTGAGCTGATGGCCCAGCGATGGGTATCGAGGCGGGCGACTTGAATGCCCGGCGCCATGCGAAGCGCTTCGGGGATCGTGGTGACGCCAGATCGCCTGATGTCTTCTTGGGAGATGACGAAGACCGCTGCTGCTGCTTGAAAGAGTGGCTGTGCTTGTTTACTGACGGAGGTCACTTCCACTTTCATCAACTCTTCCAGGCTGAGTGCTGTCAACTCAGGGGGCGTATTTTGTACGGGATCGGCATTCGCAGCGAATGAGACATCGCTCGAGAGTTGCAACCTGATCAATCCAGTAAGGCACACCACCAGGATATGGATTGGGAGCAGCCGTGCTCTTCCTCGTTGAAGCATAATCCCTCTCACAGCTTGTTCGTCATACTCGTGCCGTGTAGGCAAGAGAGTCTTAGGTGATCGACAGCGCGAGGCCGTTCAGGTCACTTATCGGTCGTTGTTAGGGATTGATTAAATTGATGGTTGCGCGGCTGCCGCGTGTAATCTGAAGAGAATGCCATACCCCTCTCGATCTTTGAGGGCGAGAGTGTTTGAGATTTTACCGGTCGTGGACGTACGCGGACAGGGGCGGACTGGAAAATGATGATGACGACAGCTTGGTCGCATATGGGGAGTTGAAGCGGACTATGATACTTGTCCTGACGAGTCGTATAAGCTGGTTATGCGGCTTTCGCTGCTTGGCGTTTTGCCACTTGGCCGAGGATATCGAGCGCAGCAATCCGGTAGGCCTCAGCATAGGTGGGGAAGTTAAAGACGTTATCGATAAACGATTCAACGGTTGCGCCGTTCTGGAGGGCCAATTGTCCCAGGTGAACCAGTTCAGTCGCGGAATCCCCAACAACCTGTACCCCGAGTAGCCGTTCACCTGCTGGGTCGGCGATCATCTTGAGCAGACCTTGACCGGCCCCGGATATCTGCGCGCGGGCAATTTCCTCGAACTTTGCTCGTCCGATAAGCGGATCCTTATACCGCTCTCTGGCTCCCATCTCATCCAGGCCAATGCTGGCCATTTCAGGGATGGTATAGATGCCCAGCGGGATGGTAGAAGCGGCATCACCGACCGGGAGATTGAGCGCATGCCGGACGGCGCGTCGTCCTTGCTCCATCGCCTTTGATGCGAGCGCTGGGCCACTGACCATATCGCCTACGGCGTAGATGTGTTCCATGTTTGTCTGACAAGATTGATTCACAGGGATGAGTCCCTTGTCTGAGAGAGAGAGACCGGCTGCCTCAAGATCCAAATCTTCGATGTTTGCTTGCCGGCCAAGGGCAACCAGCATTTTCTCGCTCTTGATGATCGTGCCGCTCTTGAGTGTGGTGACGACATGCGTCACCCCATCCCATCGGACCTCAACGATCTCGCTTTCGCCGAGATAGTGACTGCCATAGTGTTCCAGTCCTTTGACAAACTGCTCGACCAGTTCTTTATCCATGAATTGCAGTGGGTAGGGTGCACGATCGATGAGTGTGACTTCCACACCCAATAACGCAAAGATGGAGGCATACTCGCAGCCGATGACTCCACCTCCGATCACAGCCAAGGATTGAGGGAGGTACAGCATCGACAAGAGCGAGTCGCTGTCCAAAATATGTTCATGGTCGACTGGTATTTCTTTTGGATTTCTGGGGCGTGATCCGGTCGCCACAACGATCGTGCCTGCCGTGAATAGTTGAGATGCCCCATCGACGGTTTGCATCTCGATGGTGTGGGCGTTGACGAATCGTGCCCGCCCATGAAGCAGGGAGATGCCGTTTCGGCGAAGTTGCTTGCTCATGAACGAATCGTGTGCCTGGACGACTTGCTCAAGCCGGCTTAAGAGAGTCGCGATTTGGGTGTCCGGCTTCAAATTGAATTGCAACGCTTCTCCCGCCCGTTTGAGCCGATCGAGGTGGAGTGCACTTTCTCGCAACGTTTTACTGGGAATCGTCCCTCGATAGACGCAACTGCCGCCGATTCCTCGCTCCCGTTCAATGAGGGCGACCCGCTTGCCAGCCTTGGCGCCTTGGACTGCGGCCTTCTGGCCTGCCGGGCCGGCGCCGATCACGATGATGTCGTAAGTGCTTGGTGTGCTCATAGGTTTATCGAATTCACAATGGTTAAGACCTGCTCTTTGGTTGTCAGCAGTTTATCGACGTCTTGAGGGTACAGGTTCAACTCTGCGAATACCGGATGATCGCGGAGACTGTCTTCGGGCATTTCTTCAGGCGTCAGGAGGTGGCTCGCTAATCGATCCGCAACAAAGGTGAGCATGCATTCCTGGCGGAAGGCAGTGGCATGCTCGTAATCCCCGTAATATTGAATCGCCTCCGCCACTTGTTTAGGCAGACTCCATTTTTCGGCGACCAGAATGCCCACACGGGTATGGTAGCCCTCGATCAGTGTTTTCACATGGGATTTGTTATCCAGTATCGTGGACAGTGCTGTGACCCATTTATTGCTTGGTTCACGAGCAATCATCGTGGTTGCCCGCAGGACAACGGGTTTCCCGATTTCATGCAATAGTCCGCAGAGATACGCGCTTTCAATATTCATACGTTTCGCCCGGGCGACTTCTTTTGCAAAGGCCCCGGTGGCCAGCGAATGCCGCCAGAGCTGTTTGACTTCATCTTCATATCCTGCCACCTGGAACGCGCCGACTTTCAATGAGGCGGTAAAGGCGATTTCCGATAGCAGGGTGATCCCCAACATGGCGACCGCGTGTTGGAGCGAGACGACCGGACTTCTGGGCATGTAGGCCGGCGAATTGGCAATCTTCAAAACATGCGCGGCGAGGGCTTGGTCTTGGTGGATCAACGCTGAGAGCTTTGCCGCATCGGCATTTGGATCTGACGCGAGTGCCATCACTCTACTGGCGGCTTGTGGCAAGAGTGGGAGCTCAATATCCCCTGCCTCGATTTTCTGTATGAGCGTCTGTTCAAGCTGTTCGAGTGGAGTTCCCGCGGGCTGAGCGTCAGAGGGCATGGAGAGGCTCCCAGGTTGTGACCCTGCTGTTCACGACAGTGCTTTGTCGGTTGCTCTCCCCAGAAAGTTTAGCAGTCGTGACTTTGCCCCTAGGTCCTGACTATACTGAGGCATTCCAGGGAGGAAGAGGCGATGCGATGTCGATGGCTGAGCGGAGTACTCTGGGTTTCGATAGCCGGTTTGATCGTCTGTCAGAACGTTGGCGCTGAGTCGACGGCCGGGGCGGACAAGATCGTCAAAGAAGCTCGTGAAACCATTGAGGCAACGAAGGAGTATACGGATCAGCAAAAAGCGGCGTTCCAACGGAAAGCGCAGGATGAACTGGCGGCGCTTCAGCAGCAGATCGTCGCATTGCGTGGAAAAGTGGTAGATGCATCAACGTCCACTCGAGCGGAGCTGCAAAAGTCACTCAACGAGTTAGAGAAAAAGAAAGATGGTGTACGAGAACAGCTCGATGCGTTGAAGCAGACCACTGATAAGAAATGGCAGGATGTACAGGACGGGATGAACAGTGCGTTGCACGAGCTCAAACAGTCCTATCAGAAACTATTATCTCGTATGCCGTAACATTTGATTTATCTGTCCGCGTGACGTCAATGGAGTGCGTATGATGAAGGTGATCACCCTAGCAGACTGTCAACAGTTTGCCAGCGATAAAATGAAGAAGAACAACCTATTCCAAACAGAACGGTTGTTCTGCGATATCTATTGCTTCGAGCCTGGCCAGGAACAAAAGGGCCATGTCCATGGCCATCAGGACAAGATCTATATTGTTCTGGAAGGGCAGGGAATGTTTCAGGTTGGTACGGAACAGCGAGTCCTTGTGGTAGGGGAGGGCACGATGGCTCCAGCCGGGCTGGAGCATGGTGTGAAAAACCATACAAGCGAGCGGCTCAAGGTGCTGGTGTTTGTTGCTCCTAATCCGGTCTGACAAAGTTGCACTATGCCTTTCAATAGCAAAGGGGGGAAAGGGCGTTGAACCCTTTCCCCCCTTTGCGAGCACGAGGCTAACAAGAACCTATTTAACCTCAGAGTGTTCTTCTCAGGGCTTGTAGCAGGATCGGTCAGCCGGTTTCCCATCGTGCGAGAATTGGTTCTCGTAGGCCATCACCTGCCAGATTTGCTCTTCAGACAGAAGCCCTTTGTTGCCCTTCATCTTGGTCTTTGGGATTCCTTCTGAAACGCGCCAGAACCAGTATGCGTCTGAATAACGGCAGACAATGTTCGGATCACGAAGGTCTCGTGCGCCTTTTTTCGCCGGTTTGCCATCTTTCCCATGGCAGCTGCTACAGTTAACGTCGGTCTTGAATTCGCCGTTATAGATCTTCCCACCTTCTGCGATAGCTTTTGGATCGGTCCACCCACCTGCAGGCATCTTCTTATCAGCATACTCGGGTGGAACCGGGGCCAATGGGGGCAAATCTTCAGCTGAGGCTAACCCTCCTGAAAGAAACAGGGCGCACCCCAAGACCAACATTGAGACACTTACATTCTTTCTCGACATTCGTACCTCCTCTTGAGTTGTAAGGTGATCTGACTGTCTTCTGTGTTGACCTCAATCGATGTATTCAAGGTATTGATTCATTCGGCATAAACTATACCACAGTTTTTTCTGGAAATTGTGAAAACGTCATATGGCTGGGAGCCGCTCTGTGGTCGAATAATTGGGTGTCGCCCAATCGCGAGGAACCGCGCGTCGTACGTATCACGTGCTGCCGAACAATCGGAGAAACCATGATGCTTCACGCCGATGAAATGAGGAGAATCGGGTATATGCTCGGAAGCCATAACGTATTATTTGACGATGGCTTTTGCCGCTTCCACGATGGACCGTACGCCGATCCCGTAATGGTCGATGAGCTCATCGGGTTTTCCACTGTGCGGAATGTCGCGAACGGCGAGTTTATGCACGGACATCCCTTCGGTGCTCACGGCATTGAGGACAGCGTCGCCCAAGCCTCCATGGGAATAGTGATCCTCCACCGTAAGGATCCGACGCTGGGTCGCTTGTCCGCTCTCCAGCAAAGTTGCTCGATCGATCGGGGCGATGCTATAGAGATCAATCACGCGAACGGCTATGCCGGCTGCCTTCAGTTGGTCATAGGCCTTCAAGGCTTCGAACAGCGTCACACCAGCAGCCACGATGGTTAGGACATCCGAGGCGCTCTGTCGGAGGAGCTTGCTGCCACCGATCTGAAATTGCTCTTCTGGTCCATAAATGACTGAATTCTTCGGGCGTCCGGCACGGACATAGACCATACCTTTATGGTGTGCAGCGGCTTCGATTAGTCGATAGGCTGAGTTGCCGTCAGAAGGGTAGAGAACCGTCACGTTCGGTTGCGCCGCCATCATCGCGATGTCTTCCAACCCCATTTGAGATGGGCCGTCTTCACCGATGCTGACGCCAACGTGCGTGCCGACGAGTTTAATATTCGAGCCACTGACGGCCGCCATACGAATGAAATCATAGGCGCGACTCAAGAAACAGGCAAAGGTTGCCGCAAAGGGGATCTTGCCGCAGGCAGCCAGACCGGCGGCGGCACCGACCATGTTTTGTTCCGCGATGAAATTCTCGAAGAACCGCCCTGGGTACTTTTTGCCGAATTTATCGGTATAGGTTGAGTTTTTAACGTCCGCATCGAGTGCAACCACCGAGGAATTGATGGACCCTAAGGCTTCCAGTGCGGCCCCAAAGGCTTCGCGTGTTGCGACGGAGTCACCGATTTTGTAAGGAGGCGCCGGCATCGTGCCGATGACAGCTGAGGCGACAGCGGGTGCGGACGGTTTTGGGATCTGAATGACGGCGTCGTTTGGGTGTAATTGTTTCGTGAGCTCGTCGATCGCCTTCTGAGTTTCCTCACCTTTCTTCAGCGGTTTTCCATGCCATTCTGCTTTATTCTCGATGAAGGAAATGCCTTTGCCTTTGTAGGTTTTGGCTAAGAGTACCGTCGGACGGCCTTTCGTCTGAGCGGCCTCGGTAAAGGCCTTGAGAATAGCTGAAAGATCGTGGCCGTCGACCACGATGGCATGCCAGCCAAATCCGGCCCAGCGGGAGCGATAGCTCTCCATGTCGTGCTGCAACATGGTGGGGTCGCTTTGCCCCAAACGATTGATGTCGACAATGGCACACAAATTATCCAAGTTGTATTGGCGGCCGATTTCAGCGGCTTCCCAAACCGATCCCTCGACGGACTCTCCATCTCCCATGAGGACGTACGTGCGGTGGTCGAGTATATCGACAAATTTTGCATTCAATGCAATGCCGACACCGACAGCGAGCCCTTGGCCCAGTGAACCGGTAGCCATGTCGACAAATGGCAATCGGGGAGTCGGGTGTCCTTCGAGATCAGACGTTAAGGTGCGCAATTTTAAAAGATCACTGGTGGGAAAGAGCCCGGCTTCTGCCCAGGCTGCGTACAGCAGTGGAGCGGCATGGCCTTTGGATAGGATGAATCGGTCACTGTTTGGTGCCTTTGGATTGTGTGGGTCGTATCGCATGACAGAAAAAAACAAGGCTGCGACGAGATCCGCTGCTGAGGCACAGCTCGAAGGATGCCCGCTGCCGGCCTCGCTGGTGGCCCGAACACTGTTGATGCGGAGCTGGGTTGCCTTGTTGTGTAAGGCGGTGAGGAGTTCGGACGAAGCCACTGAACCGGCCATAACGAAATCCTTTCGGCTAGAGATAGCAGCCAAACCGCGTACGCTGAGTGTTACGCTTTCTTGGAAACTCAAAACGACCTGAAATTAGCAAATCGCTTGATAGAGGTCAATGAAGTGACGTGGGCCGATCTCTCGATGAATCTGTGAGCGGCGATCAGCTGCCATAACTATGACGGAGGGGAAGTGGGATCACCGCGATCTCGAAAGAAGCGAAGGAGGAGGTAGCCATTGATCAAGATCACGATGGACAAGATGCCGTATGTGGTCACCGGTGAGGCAAGATCTAATTCTCCCAAGACGCGGGAGAGGCCGAATCCCACGATCAGCCCATCGAATGCCATGCAGATTCGTCTGAAGGTCTCGGGATCCATCAGCCGTATCACATATGTCCCAAGTGGAATCCCAAGCATTATGCTCGGAATAATGTACGGAATAATTTCCATGCTGCCTGCGCTATAGAAGCCGATAAATACATAGGCGATTGCCGTCAGCGACGATTCCGCTAAGCGAATGATTCCCAGTGCCGCACGGAAGTCTTGTTTGGGATATCCCTGGTTGTTGAAGAGAAGCGCCAAAGGTGGGCCCGAAATTGTCGTGACGGAATACAGGGTACCCAGTCCAAGTCCGAATGGAACGGCGATGGCTTTTTCCGCACGGATGGGTTTCCGAATACCTGCAGCCTGCAGAAGAATCAAGGGCAACAGGAACATATAGGTAACGAACTTGATCCAAGCCGGTTGTACTAAAAAGAGGAGGTAGCTACCGACACCGACTCCCACTGCGAGGCCACCCAAAATTGGAGCGACGCGCCAGAAGACGCTCGGAATACTCTTTCGGTTCACGAACAACACATAGGCATTGATGACCAGTTCAACTAAGACAAGGGCCGGGTTGAGGATCCGATTGGTATAAAACAGCAGGGCAATCGGCACCGTAATAGAGGAGAAGCCATAGCCCAGTGCGCCATTGACCGTGGCTGCGACAAACGTAATCAGGACCAGGACGACCGTATCCATGAGCGATTACCCTCTCCCGTCGCCTGCGGCAAAGTCGGCCAGTGAATAGTGATCGAGTATCCCAGCGATGGCATCACGGACGGTGCCCATGGCCTGCTGCACGGGGCAGCAAGGTTTATTCGCGTAGGGACAGTCATTGCATTTCTGATAGGCGGTTTTGCTGACACAACTGATCGGGGCGAGTGGGCCATCGAGGATCCGAATGACTTGGCCCAAGGTGATCTCTTTAGGCTGCTTGATGAGCGCGTATCCGCCTTTCATTCCCCGTCGGCTTGAAACCAGTCCGGCACGTTTGAGCATGAGAAGGATCTGCTCCAGGAATTCGACGGGAATATGTTGGCGGGCCGCGATCTCCTGTCGTTGGAGAGTGGCCTTTCCATGAGCCAACGCGAGCTCGAGCAGTGCTCGAAGACCATATTCGCTTTTCTTAGAAAGCTTCATGTCGGTGAAATAAGAGTAAGTTAGTCAACATCTTCTACAATAGGAGAAACCTCTTACTCACGTCAATCTCCAAATTCTCGAGGAAACGCTGCTGAGTCTTTCTCGTCATGGGCTCACGTCGGGTCGGATGCCGGATCTTCAATCGGAAACGGCTTGTTCCTTGACAGGGTAAAAGCGTTCTTGCTAGCTTGACGTTCTATCTCACAGGCAAGTATCAGATCATCTCCCCTGGCCAGGCTGTAGACTGAGTGACGTTCCAAGAACTGATCCTGACCCTCCATCGTTTCTGGGCCGATCAAGGTTGTGTCATTCACCAACCGTACGATATGGAGATGGGGGCTGGGACGTTTCATCCTGCCACCTTTCTTCGCTCATTGGGTCCGGAACCGTGGCGTGCTGCCTACGCACAGCCTTGTCGTCGTCCAACGGACGGCCGATATGGGGAAAATCCCAATCGCATGCAGCACTATTATCAGTATCAGGTCGTCCTGAAACCGGCTCCCGACAATATCCAAGAGCTGTATCTGGAAAGTCTGGCCCGGCTGGGAATTAATCCGAAGCACCATGATATCCGTTTCATGCAGGATGATTGGGAGTCGCCGACCTTAGGCGCGTGGGGTTTGGGGTGGGAAGTACGGTTGGACGGGATGGAAATCACCCAATTCACCTACTTTCAAGAGATCGGAGGGATCGAGCTGAGCCCCATCACGGGAGAAATTACGTATGGGACCGAGCGGATCGCCATGTACTTGCAGCAAGTGAACAATGTGTTCGATCTGGCCTGGACGGACTCGATCAGGTATGGCGATATTCACCATGAGACCGAGGTGCAGGGATCGCGATACAACTTTGAACAAGGCAATGTGCCGATGCTGATGCAGCTCTTTCAATCGTATGAAGCGGAGTGCAAGCGGCTGTTGGCACAGACCGACCAGCGGTTGACGTTGCCCGCCTACGACTACTGCATCAAGTCATCCCATGCCTTCAACCTCTTGGACGCGCGCGGTGCCATCAGTGTAGCAGAACGAACCGGTTACATCGCCAGAGTGCGGGCGCTGGCCAGGCAGTGCGCCGAGCGCTATATCGAGGAACGATCTGCGATGGGGCATCCGCTGTTGAACCGTGAAGAGAAAACCGTCAAGTCTGGCAGGTCTCGCTCGAAGCCTGGAACAGGACGAATCTAATTTCGTTATGACGACACGAAAAACCACGGGATTACGAGACCCCAGCGCAAAGAAAGGGAAGAGGACTAACGCGCCTTCTGTCGCTGAGCTGCTGCTGGAAATCGGCGTCGAAGAACTGCCGTATCAGGTTATCGCTCCTGCGCTGGGATCACTCAAGGAATCCGCTGAACGTCTGTTTTCCGATCAACGACTGACCCTTCAGTCGATCCATACCATGGGTACGCCACGTCGCCTGACGATTGTGGTGAATGGCTTGGCTGCGAGGCAGACGTCCATGACGAAGGAAGCGATGGGGCCATCGAAAGCCGTTGCCTTCGACCAAACCGGTCAACCGACCAAGGCGGCTGTTGGGTTTGCCGCCGGCCAGGGTGTCGCGGTCCAAGAATTACAAGTGAGACAAACGGCCAAGGGGGAATACTTGTTTGCGGTGAAACATGAAGCAGGTCGCTCAACGGCTGCGGTGCTGGTCGATCTGCTTCCGCAACTCGTATCAGGCCTCTCGTTTCCCAAAGCGATGAAGTGGAATGAGACCGGTGTGCGGTTTGCCCGTCCCGTGCGGTGGGTGGTTGCGGTCTACGGGGGGGCGGTCTTGCCGATCAAGGCAGCCGGGGTGACCGCATCGAATCAGACAAAGGGGCATCGGATATTGGGTGGAGGCAAGTGGGTGTCGGTTCGCGATGCCGCTTCCTATCGCAGCACCTTGGAGCGTCAGGGGGTCATTGCCGATACTCGGCGCCGTCGCCAGGTGATTGAGGAACAGATCGCCACTATTTGCCACAAGGCCGGATTGCAGCTGAATCAAGACGAAGCCTTGCTCGACCAAGCGGTGTACTCGACTGAGCAACCGACCGCCATCATGGGGTCGTTCAAGGATGCCTATTTGGATGTGCCGGAGGAGATCCTCATCACCTCCATGAAAGAGCATCAGGGTTTTTTTTCGTTACGACACAAGCACACCAGGAAGCTGGCGCCCCATTTCATCACCGTCGCGAACAACGGGGCCAAGGATATGTCCCTGATTCGTGAGGGGAACGAGCGGGTGCTGGCTGCACGATTGGCCGATGCCAAGTTCTTTTTTGACGAAGATCGAAAGGTCCGTCTCGAAGAGCGGGCAGAGAAGTTGGGTGGAGTCACATTCCATCAGAAGCTCGGCACGATGGCCCAGAAACAGGAACGAGTCAGGAAGCTAGCAGGGTTTGTTGCCGAACAGGTCCCGTCCAGTCAAGCTGAGCTACGACAGATTGCAGAGCGGGCGGCCTCCTTATCCAAAGCCGATCTCCTGACCGGCATTGTGGGGGAGTTTCCAGAGCTTCAAGGTATCATGGGAGGCGAATATGCCCGACATGACGGGGAATCAACGGCAGTCGCGCAGGCGATTCGGGAACAGTATCTTCCTAAGGCCCTTGAAGGGGAGTTACCGGAAACCGAGGCGGGGCAGGTGCTCTCGCTCGCAGACCGACTGGATTCCATCGCGGCATTTTTTCATGTGGGCGTGGTTCCGACAGGGTCGGAAGATCCGTTTGCGCTTCGGCGGCATGCCACGGCGATTGTGCGCATCATACTGGAACGAACATTACGGTTGAATCTTGCCGACCTCATTGATCGAGCAACAAGCCTGGTTGCCGGTGACGGCTTCAAAGGGGGGGGAGACCTACCGCAGGTAGGACAGCGACGAATCATGGACTTCCTCTTCGAACGGGTTCGACACTATGTTCGACTCGTGCATGGGTTACGCGACGATGTGATTGAGTCGGTGTTGAAACCAGCCCACGGTCCGATGATCGATCTCGTCGATCTTGTCCAGAAGATGAGGGCGCTCGAAGCCGTCACGACGAAACCGGATTTTGATCCCTTGATCGTCGGTTTCAAGCGGGCGCATCGGCTTGTCGAGAAAGAGCAATGGACTAGAGAGCCGGTGGATGCCGCACGGTTTCAACATCCGGCGGAGTCAGCACTCCATCAGGCAGCGATGGGCGAGCATCAACAGATCGAGGCTTCCATTCAAGCCGGTGCGTACGATCGGGCACTCGATGCGCTGGTCCGCCTCAAGCCGGTCGTCGACGATTTTTTTGCCGGTGTGATGGTCAATGCCGATGATCAGGCGGTTCGTAGCAATCGGTTATCCTTACTCAAGGAAGTCGATGATCTGTTTATGTCATTCGCAGACTTTTCCCAGATTGTGGTACAAGGGCGGTAGGTAGGTCGAATCGGACGAACCACGGACGATCTGTACTGAGGGTCGTATTCCCCGGAGTTGTGATGGATCAGCCGGTGACGGATGAGTGCCGTCGGGCGGTGAAGATCCGGCGATTTTCTTTGGTGGTTTCTCTGGCTTTGATTGTCGGCTGCAACGCTGTTCTTTTCGCCGGGTTCAGAATGAGCGGCATCAACTTGGATGATCTGGTCAAAACCCCCGATCTGTTCGATGCCAAACACGACGTGTGCCTTCGGCTGTCGTGGCAATCATTGCCTGGGGCGAGCGAACCGGTCAGGCTCTGTTCGGAATGGCTGAATCTGTCTGACCCGAGCGGCACACCTCACTCCCTTCAACCCGATACGAAACTTAAAAAGGGGCCTGACGGCCGGTACTATGTCGATCACGGGGTGCAGGCCGACTATCGATTGTTGTTGCTGTTGTTGTTTGTCGCCGTCATTATCATAGGAGGCGTCCGGGCGAAGTGGTTCTTGGTGAATCGTTATCGTCTGCGTCTGGAATCAACTGACGGTCATCGCGCGTCGCCCGCTCGTTGATCCGCTCAGAGTAGGTAGAAGGCTGTGGTGAACCTGGTGCGTCTCAAGACAAAGACCGAGGTTCTCCTGCGGTGTTAACGCCAGATAACTTCAGGATGCCCGAGCAGGCCGTGCAGCAAGACCGCTGAGAGATACAAGAACGCGACTGGCGGACTTGTCAGCATCCTGTCAGAAGGAGAAGTCACGTGGCAAAAAAATACGTCTACTATTTCGGAGACGGGAAAGCCGAAGGCACCTCCAATATGAAGGAGTTGCTCGGTGGAAAAGGTGCGGGATTGGCCGAGATGACGAACCTTCGGATCTCCGTCCCGCCGGGGTTTACGATTACGACGGAAGCTTGCATCGAATACTACAAGCAGGGAAAGAAATATCCGACGGGGATGTGGGATGCGGCGCTGGCTGCGCTGAAGCGTGTTGAGCGGTCCATGGGCATGAAGTTCGGGGATCCTGAGAAGCCGTTGCTGGTGTCGGTTCGATCCGGTGCGCGTGCGTCAATGCCCGGTATGATGGATACGGTGCTCAACGTGGGGCTCACCTTAAAGACGGTCGAAGGGCTGGCGGCGAAGACGAAAAACGAGCGGTTCGCCCAGGACAGTTATCGTCGTTTCGTCACGATGTTCGGCAGCATCGTCATGGGGGTTCCTCGCGAACATTTCGAAGCGATTCTCAACCATAAGAAAGAGGAAATGGGCGTCACGCATGAGACGCAATTGGACGCACGGGCGTTGCGGGACCTCGTCGGACGATTCAAGTCTTTGGTCAAGGAGGAAACCGGGAAGGAGTTCCCGGACGATCCAAATGAGCAATTGAAAATGGCGATCAACGCGGTGTTCTCATCGTGGAACGGCGCACGGGCCATTACCTATCGGCGGTTGAACGGGATCCCCGATCATTGGGGGACTGCGGTCAATGTCGTCGCGATGGTGTTCGGCAACATGGGAGACACGAGCGGAACCGGTGTGGCCTTTACTCGCGATCCGAATACCGGTGAACATACGTTCTTCGGCGAATGTCTGATGAATGCCCAGGGCGAAGACGTTGTCGCCGGCATCCGAACGCCGCTGCCCGTCACTGCGTTAGCCACGAATGTCCCGGCCGCCTACAAGGAACTCGAACACACCTATAAGAAGCTCGAAAAACATTACCGAGATATGCTCGACCTGGAATTTACCATCCAGGAGGGTAAGCTCTACATGCTTCAAACGCGCGTCGGCAAGCGTACCGGCATCTCAGCCGTTCGGATCGCGGTCGAGATGGTGAAAGAAGGATTGATCACGAAGCGAGAAGCCGTGCAGCGTGTGGGCCCTGATCAATTGGCGCAATATCTCTATCCGATTTTCGATTCAAAGGTCGAGGCCGGCTCGACTCCGTTGGGCAAAGGGTTGCCGGCTGGTCCCGGTGCCGCGGCGGGGAAGATTGCCCTGACGCCGGATCGTGCGGTGGAAATGAAAGCGGCCGGTCAGCGCGTGGTCTTGGTTCGTGACGAAACCAGTCCAGACGATATTCACGGCATGAACGCGGCCACCGGGTTCTTGACGGCGCGTGGCGGAATGACCTCGCACGCTGCTGTGGTGGCGCGACAGATGGGGAAGGTCTGCGTGGCCGGGTGCGAAGCGGTCCAGGTGATCGATGCTCAGTCGGTGCGGATCGGTTCGAAAGTGTTTCACGAGGGAGAGTACATTTCCGTCAATGGCTCAACCGGGAATGTCTACGACGGCGATGTGCCGGTAGTGGAGTCGGAAATCATTCAAGTGGTGCAAGGAAAGCTGGATGCCAAGAAGTCCGAAAAGTATCAGCTGTTCGCCATGTTGCTCTCCTGGGCCGATGCCGAACGTCGGTTGCGCGTCCGGGCGAATGCCGATGTGCCGGATCAGGCGAAGATTGCGCGCGGGTTCGGGGCCGAGGGGATCGGATTGTGCCGGACCGAACATATGTTTTTTGCCGAAGATCGTATCTCGATCATGCAGAAGATGATCCTGGCACGGACGAAGGAAGAACGTGAGAAATTCCTTGATCAGCTGCTGCCGCTGCAGAAGCAGGATTTTATCGGTCTCTATCGGGAAATGGAAGGTTTTCCTGTCACGATCCGGCTGCTGGACCCACCGCTCCATGAGTTCTTGCCGAAACGAGAAGAACTGATGGTGGAGATCGCGCAACTGGAATTGACGGCGAAGGACGGGTCGAAACTTGAGGAGAAACGACGTTTACTGGCCCGTGTCGAAGAGCTCCATGAGTTTAATCCGATGCTCGGCCTTCGAGGCTGTCGGCTTGGAATCACGATGCCAGAAATCACACGCATGCAGGCTCGAGCGATTATGGAGGCTGCCTGTGAATTGGCGAAGGAAGGGAAGAAGATCGTCCCAGAAATTATGATCCCGCTCGTCGGCATGATCTCCGAAATGAAGTCGCAGAAAGATCTTGTGAAAGAAGTAGCCCAGGAAACGATGAAACGCTACGGGGTGAAATTGAATTATCTGGTCGGGACCATGATCGAGTTGCCTCGTGCGGCGGTGACAGCCGACCGGATTGCGCAAGAAGCCGAGTTCTTCTCGTTTGGCACGAACGATCTGACGCAGACGACGTTCGGTTTCTCGCGCGATGATGCCGCCAAGTTCATCGATTTCTATAAAACCGAAAAGATCATGGACTCGGATCCCTTCGCCGTGCTCGACCGTGAAGGCGTCGGGTCCCTGATGACGCAAGCGATTGCGGGCGGTCGGAAGACTCGAGAAAACATTAAGCTGGGGATTTGTGGTGAACATGGCGGTGATCCGAGTTCCGTTGAGTTCTGCCATCAATTGGGATTGGACTATGTCAGCTGTTCTCCATTTCGCGTGGCGATTGCCCGGTTAGCAGCAGCACAGGCTGCGATTACCCAAGCATCCGCCAAGCCGGCCACATCCAAGAAAACTACGGGTGCGCGTGCCAAGGCCGTGAAGTCCACCAGAGTATTAACGTCGTCGTCAAAGCGGGGCAAGCCGGCGCCCAAGGCATCTGCAGGTAGCCGCAAGAAACGGTGACCGACCGTACACGAGATCTCCACTATATGACCCTGGCCCTTCGCCTGGCGGCGAAGGGCCAGGGCACGACGAGCCCGAATCCGATGGTCGGTGCCGTCGTCGTTAAACAGGGCCGGATCGTCGGCCGGGGTTTTCATCTCCGACCCGGAACGCCTCACGCAGAAATACTCGCCTTGCAACGAGCCGGAACGCAGGCACGAGGCGCCACACTCTATGTGACGCTTGAGCCCTGCTGCCATCTCAAGAAACGAACTCCACCTTGCGTGCCTGACATCCTGCGCTCCGGCGTGAGCCGTGTTGTGATGGCGATGCAGGATCCCAATCCATCAGTACAGGGGAAGGGAACCGCCGCCCTTCGAAGGGCCGGACTTTCGGTTACGGTTGGCCTGGCACGTTCCCAGGCTGAAGAACTGAATAAGGCCTATTGCTATTGGATGAAGACCGGCCATCCTTATGTGACGCTCAAGGCCGGTATGACGCTCGATGGACAACTGGCGACAGCCTCCGGTGAATCTCGGTGGATTACCGGAGAATTGTCCAGGAGGGAGGTTCACCTGCTCCGCGAGAGCGTGGATGCGGTACTCGTGGGGGTAGGGACGGTCTTGATGGATAATCCTGCATTGACGGTGAGGACCGGAGCAGGGTTGGAAAAACTGACATCACGACAACCGCTTCGCATCGTCGTCGATAGCAGACTGCGAACTCCCTTGAAGGCACAGGTCCTGGCCTTACAGGACAAGGCGAGAACCCTGATTGCCACTACTGCTGCCGCCCCAGTATCTCGACGGTTGGCCCTGCAAAAAAAAGGCATCGAGGTGCTGATCGTGCCGGCGGTTCACGATCAGGTCTCACTGCCCGCGCTGCTCAAGGAGCTTGGTCGACGTGGGATTACGTCTCTCCTCGTAGAGGGAGGAGGCGAAGTGAATGCCGCGATGCTGAGGGCCAAGTTGGTCGATCATGTACGCCTCTACATGGCACCGCTGCTACTCGGTGGCCAGAATGCCAAAGGAGTGATCGGGGGGGTGAGTCCAACGGGGTTGAAGGGAGCGATCCAGCTGTATCATGTGACGACACGTCTCGTGGGGAATGATTTGGTGGTAGAAGGGGATCTGTGATTGTCTTTATCCGAAGCCTCATCCTATTGGTGTTTCTTGTTGGCCCGTCTGTTCCCACGGGTGCGGAAGAGGCAGGACCGGTTGTTCCGGACCTCGGGTCCCGTGTCATGCAATATCTCGGCGCTGTTGATGGTGATGCAGCTGAACGGCTGCTGCGGGATGTCCTCTCTGACGAGAGCGCGTCCATCGACATCGTCTCTCAGTTGATAAGGACCGGTCGAACCTACCAGCGCCAGCCGGTCGGGGATCGTCCACGTGAACAGATCGTGATTCGTGGGCAGACCTATCCTCTGGCTCTGCTCATCCCACAGACGTATCACGCGTCGAAAACCTATGCCCTTGTAGTCTGCCTGCATGGATTCGGTTTTACCGGCGAAGAATATTTGGAGCGGTGGCGGGCCAGGTTGGGCGAAGACTATCTCTTGGCCTGTCCGACCTATCCGTCTGGTGCCTGGTTTACCAGACGTGCGGAAGAATTAGTCTTAGCAACGATTCGGGATCTTCGCACACGCTATCATGTCGACCCCGACCGGATTTTCCTGACCGGCATGTCGAACGGTGGGATCGGAGCGTGGCTCATCGGGATGCATCATGCGCCCCTCTTTGCCGGGATCGCACCGATGGCGAGCGGACTGGACAATGTGCTCATGCCGTTTCTGGGGAATCTTCGCCAGACACCCATCTATATGATTCACGGAGTCAAAGATCAGGTGATGCCGGTGGACTTGAGTCGTTCGATAGCCCGAGAGCTTGACACGCTTGGCTATCCCTATGTGTATCGCGAGCATGAACGAGAGCATCCCATGGCAGGGGGGCACTATTTCCCCAAGGAAGAGTTGCCGGACCTTGTGGCCTGGTTCAATAGTCATCGCCGTGAGCCGTTGCCCACAAGGCTTACCGTCGTACGAGATGGGAGTCATTTCCAACCGTTCAACTGGGTGCGCCTGGATTCGACTGATCCGATCGTGGCGTTTTCAGATGATTTGGTGGATAAGCGTGACGAGCGAATCAAGCATCGAGTCTATGCGAAGCTGGATGCTTCCGTTCAAGAAGGGAATCGGGTCGAGGTACGGACGCACCATGTTCGACGGTACAGTCTGTTTTTGAATGAGTCGCTCATTGATCCGGCGAAGCCGCTGACCGTGATCACGAACGGTCAGGTATCTTTTACAGGGACCGTCACGCCATCGCTGGAAATCTTGCTGCGCCAAGCCAGACTCAGGCAGGATCCACGGCGGCTTTTCCCTATCCATCTCTCCATTTCCGTCCCAACACCGGATCCATGAGCGTGATGAGGGACTTCACTCGCGAACAGGGTGCATGCCGCTGGGCTATTCTGCTGGGAGTCTTTCTCGTGCTCTTCGCCGGTAGGGCACGGGCAGAGAGTTGCAGCCTCTCCCCCGTTCATGGAGACCTGACGTTTCCGGTCGAGCGGATTCCTTCGGACTGGACATGTAAACTGCACACGATTATTAAATCGCATACGACCGTTACCCGGATCGGTCCCATCCGGGTAGCCATGTCAGAGCCACTCTATCGGTACCTGCTCGGTGAGCCACCGTTTACCGCCTCATTGATTCGTCGTCTGGGCCTCGGTTCGTATCATTCTCAGGCTTGGGGGGAACGACGATTTTGGGGTGATGACGGTGAAGGAACGAAGGGGTTCGTGCAGCTGGTCTATGAGGATGCAGAGTCTCGGATTTACTTGCTGGACGGTTCTCATGACGGTCGGTTGCTTCCGCATATCACAGGGAAAGCCGTCGTATTTCTCCGGATGGGGGTGGTACGAGATCAGCAGGGGAACGAAGACATGGACAGTACCATGGTGGTCTACACCAGATTGGACAATCGCTTCTTGTCAGGACTGGTGTCTTTTCTGCATCCGTTGATTCGCGGTATGGTGACGAGCAAACTTCAGAAGGGAGTTGAGACTGTTCATCGGTTAGGCGTAGACATGCGGCAACAGCCCTCCCGTGTGTTGCGTGAAGCGGAACAGCCTCCGCCGTTGCCTGAGCAGCATCTGGTGTTTTTGAGAACCGTGCTTGGTCCTTCACTCGGCTCCACCCAGGCGATCTCGCCTGCCAACACCATCCCATGACGACCTCACGCAGTTTCATACTGATCTGCACGGTCGGTATGTTGTCCTTCATCAGCTACAACATGGTGCGGATGCCGGCACTCTCCTTGTTTGCTGAATCGCTCGGCGCGAGTCCTGAGCGGATCGGTCTGATCGTGTCGGTGTCCACTCTCACGGGTGTGCTGCTGAAGCTGCCGTCCGGCGCCCTGTCCGATATCTATGGACGGCGTCTGTTGCTCAAGATTGGTGTGGTGGCCTTTGGCTTGCCACCGTTTCTCTATCTTTTCGTTACGGATCTGGATGCATTGACGGCGCTTCGGTTTCTGCACGGCCTTGCGACGGCCATTTTCGCGCCAAGTGCTCTGGCCACAGTAGCAGAACTCTATCGTGAACGGCGTGGTGCGGCACTCGGGACCTATACCGCCTGTACACAGTCCGGTTCGCTCTTAGGTCCCTTTCTCGGTGGCTACCTGATCCATGCGGCAGGGTTTTCGGCAGTATTCATCACATCAGGCATTTTCGGCTGTATCGGCATGCTGTTGTTCTATAGCTTGCATCTTGACGTTGCGGTGCCGCAACGGAAGGAACAGGGGATGGCTGTTGTGTTGTCTGAAATGTGGAAGGGGTTTTCCGCCGTTGCGAAAAATCGCAAGGTACTGATTACCAGTGTGACGGATGCCGCCAAGATGATCGCGAACGGCGCCTTAATGGCATTCCTACCGCTCTATGGCGTTGCGGCAGGTTTGAACCCGGGAGAAGTTGGTCTCCTTTTTAGCGTGCAAGCCGGTACCTCCTTCTTCTCGAAGCCAATTATGGGTCGAGTCTCCGATCGAGTTGGGCGTCAGCCACTGATCATTCTTGGGCTCTGTATTTGCGCTGCAACCTTCGTCTGTATTCCACAGGTTTCGATGTTCCCAATTTTGCTCGTGCTGTCCGCTGGATTTGGTTTCGGTGAGGCAGTCGTCTCTTCGTCTTCCTCAGCCCTCGTCGCGGACAGTTCGGAATTCAAGCGGCTTGGCGCCGGCATGGGCATGCAGGGGACGATCATGGACATCGGCCATGCTTGCGGCCCGCTGCTGGCTGGCCTGCTGATCGCGAATCTCAGTTATCCCATGGCCTTTGCCATCATCGCCGGGATCCAATTGATCGCAGCCGGTGTATTTTGGGTGACGATCACGCGGATGGAGGCCGTACCATCGTGAGAGTGGCTGGGCTATAATGGGCGAATCATGAAAGAAATCGCGACAGAAAATCTTGTGATAGGTGGGTTAGCGGGTCTGGGTGTAGTGGTGCTGCTTGTGCTGTTTGTCTATGTAGTGAAACAGATCATCATGAGGAAAGACTGATGTTTACCGGTATTGTCGAAGAAATGGGCGGGATTACGGTCATGAACAAGTCGCTGGCTGGAGCCAAGCTGACGATTTTGGCTTCGACGGTGATGAGTGATCTGAAAATCGGCGATAGTGTGAGCGTGAATGGGATTTGTCTGACGGTCGTCTCACGAAGCGAACGCGATTTTTCCGTGGAAGTCTCGCCTGAAACGCTCTCAGTCACGACCCTCGGCAGTTTTGCCGTGGGCATGCCGGTCAATCTTGAACGGGCCATGAAGCTCAATGAACGCATCGGCGGACATCTGGTGGCGGGACATGTTGATGGAGTCGGTGTGATCCGCAGCCGACAGCAAGACGCCAATGCTATCGTGTTTACCATCGGAGCGCCTCCGGAGATTCTGCGCTATTGTGTCGCAAAGGGTTCGGTTACCGTTGATGGCATCAGTCTCACGATCAATACCGTGAGCGAGCAAGGATTCAGCGTTGCCATCATCCCACATACGGCGAAGGTGACCATACTGGGCCTCAAGCAGGTGAACGACACTGTGAATCTCGAATCCGACCTCATCGGCAAGTATGTCGAACGGCTGCTCCAAGAACGGAGCCACCTGCCGAAGACCACGCCAGTCATTGATAAAGACTACCTGCAGAAGCGTGGACTGATCTGACTATCAGTCCTAATGACAAAAACCGTTCTCTCGAAATTGTACTCTGATCCCTATCTCTCCTGACCTCTATCTTTCTTGGTATTAGAGTAAAACTTGCCTTGTTCCAATGGGATAGAGCAGGCAATCGGTGTGTAACCGTCGGTTTAGGCAGATGTGGACAAGCTGTAGTAACAGGATTATACAGTCTGTCTAAACATTGTTTGACCAGGAAGATCAGGGTGAGAAACGACGCCAGATATGAGAACTATGTGACGCCCAGCAGGGTGGTAGTGGAGCGCTATCGCTCGAAGGTTCACGATGACGAAGGCGATGCGAGCCTCGCACTCGTGCACTATCGTGGCGGCGGTGAAGAGTTTGAGTGAGGGATCGAGTACTTGCGTAGTTCCGATTCGTTGGATCGCGTAACTGGGGCTGACATCTTGGCTCAGTTGGGTTGGGCAGACCGGAGTTTCCTAGACGAATCGGTTACAGCACTTGTCCGACTGCTCGAAGATGAGAATGAGGAGGTTGTCGCAGCGGCGGCTGTGGCATTGGGCCATCGAGGACAACCAAACGCAATACCGTCACTCCTCCGGTTCGCAGATCACCTCAGCGCCGTCATTCGGCTTGGCGTCGTACACGGTCTGACAGGACATAGCCATCCTGACGCGATACGCGCCATGATCCGACTATCTTCAGACATCAACCATGATGTCCGCAACTGGGCGACATTTGGACTCGGGTCACAGATCAAAGATGACACACCCGAGATTCGCGAGGCGTTTCGCGCCAATCTTGGAGATCCCGATCACGAAATCCGGGGCGAGGCGATCGTCGGACTTGCAGAACGGAAAGATCCAGAGGTTGCAGACATCCTAATTCGCGAATGGGAATCGAGTGAGACTGTGAGTCTGCTCAGTATTGATGCAGCGGGGATTGCTGCGGACGCACGGTTAATTGAGCATCTGGAGCGGTCCAGAGCCGATCTGTCATTAGAAGAGGACGCATCGTTCAAATCAGCGTTAGATGATGCGATCAGAGCATGCAGGGGAAAGACCGAACAAGCCGGCGGACACGTACAGTGAACCCTGCGGGTTCACTGACGGTTATCTCCGCCGTTAGGCGTTCCCGGTCAAAAATATAGTGAGAAAAGTATTGGTCAAAAGTATGGGGTCGCCCATCTCGAAGGCTCCGGTCAAGAGGGCACAGCCGATCATGCCCTCCGTATCCTACAAACGGGGCGAGGTCTCCGACGACGTCTTCCCTCGCCATGGTGGTCGCGTGACTCCGTCGCATCCCGGTTGTCGTCGTCAGCAGTGTCAGCTCGGATTTGAGCCGCACCAGTCACCCATCAGGATCAAGGCGTGGGAGCGAGCCCCGTCGGGGATCCACTCCAGCCCCTGGCACCTCGTGCCCCAGACAACCGTCGGTTCCCGGCCGTGTCCAGCATACCTACGCACAGGACGTCTGGCTACCAGCGGGCTGGCGCCAACCCCATCATGGCTCACGGTCGAGGCGTCTCAGTCCCCACGCCAGTGGCGAGGGAGTTGAAGGGGGAAGACCGGGGCTAATCGGGAGTGCGAGGTGTGGCCTCAACCCCTTTGCGAGCTCCCAGCTCCCCCCAGCTCTGCCGCGCCTAGCCAAAAGCGCGGGACAGATCGAATGGCACCTGCGCACGGAGCATGTGATAGCAGGCCCGCGCCAATTTATGGGCCACGGCCTTCAGCGCCACAAGGGGATGCGTCCGTGCCTGCTTGCGCTGATAATACGTGCGAATCACGGCCTCATAGCGAATGGCGAAGTGCGCCGCCTCGATGAACGCCCAGCTTAAATACTTGTTGCCGTTCTTCGTGTTGCCAGCCCCTTTGCGTTTGCCGTTACTCACATGTTCGCTGCCGACACAGCGACAGTAGGAGGCGAAGTGTCCCACGGTCGCAAACCGCCGCAGGTCACCGGCTTCCAGGAGAATGGTGCCCGCCAAGATCGGCCCGATTCCGGGGACGGTCTGTAAGAGCACATAGCCCGGCTGAGTCCGCCCCGCTTCCCGAACCGTGCCCTCAATCGTGTGAATCTCGTGCTCCAGACATTGCAGCACAGCCAACGAACTGCTGACCGATTGCACATGTTCGGGAAATGGCACAAGTGCCTGAATGCCCTCTGGGGTGAGCTGTCGAAGCCGAGGGAGGGAGAGCCGATTGCCAGTCAGTCGTGTCAGCAGGCTTTGTAGGCTCAGCACGACCATGGTCTTGTGCCGAACCAACTGACTGCGCTTCCGCAACAAGTCCCGCACGGCCCGTTCCGCTTTGGGGTAAATGTACCCGGTAGGGAGCAAACCTAGCCGGAGTAAATGGGCTAACCACTGCGCATCGTGTTGATCGTCAACATGCTTGAGCCCACTATACTGCGGCAGGGCTGGTGCATGAGCGAGGTGGACCCGGTACCCTGCTTCCATGAGCCCGTCGACTAACCAGTACCAATTATAGGTGGACTCAACGACCACGCCCTGCAGCGTGGTCTGATACGGTGTTAAGGCCGTGAAGATCACGGCCAGGTCATTGCGGAGGCGTTTCTGATACAGCACTCGATCCGCTTCATCAATCACGACCAGCACACTATTCGTGGCATGGAGATCAATGCCCGCATAACACATCATCGCAACCTCCTCGGTTAAAGTGGATGAGCCCGTCGCGTTAGCAACGACTCTACTCTTCAAGAGAGGAGCCTTCGAGATGATTATCGGGAGTCTTTTAATGATAGCTTAAGGGATGAATTCTAATTTGAAGTGCAACGCAGGTCGCGACGAAGAGATTTGGGTGGTGCGGTTCGATAGAGTGGGGCAGACATTTCACCTCCAGCAACGAGGAGTCTGCCATGCCCTATCAGCACCTCACCTTGGAAGAACGGTCAATGATGGCCCCGATGCGAATGCTTGGCTGGTCTATTCGGTCCATTGCAGCCCAGCTCGGGCGAGCGCCGAGTACCATCAGCCGGGAACTGCGACGGAACGGTGATGGAAGTGGAGCCTATGCTGGGTACTGGGCCCATTGCGATGCGCAGCGCCGTCGCCGTAACATTCGGCGGTCACATCTGACGAGTGGTATGCTGGCAACTTATGTCCAAGAGAAGCTGCAGTGCCGCTGGTCGCCCGAACAGATTGCTCACCGTGTGCGGGTTGACTATCCCCACGCCACTCAGATGCGGATCAGCCATCAAACGATCTATACATGGTTGGCAGCTGATCACCGCACGGGAGGATCTTGGTCGCGGTACCTCCGCCACCATTGTCGGCGTCGGAAACGCTACGGGAGTGGGCCGCGTGCTCCACGCCTCAAAGGACGCGTGTCTCTCGCCGAGCGACCGGCCATTGCACAACGCCGAGGACGCCTGGGAGATTGGGAAGGGGATCTCGTGGTCGGTCGAGGCCAGCGCGGCTTCGTGGCTACGCACGTGGACCGGCGCAGTCGCTTTCTTCTGGCGGCCAAGGTGTCACGCCGGACTGCTACAGAGGTCACGGTGGCCACGCGGAAACTTCTGCACCCGCTTCCAGCGCATGTACGGCGGACCCTCACCGTGGATAACGGGAGTGAATGGGCGTCGTTTCGCTGTCTTCAACGGACCCTGGGGCTCCAGGTGTACTTTGCCGCTCCCTATGCGGCATGGGAACGTGGGACGAATGAGAACACCAACGGCTTATTACGCGATTATTTCCCGAAACAGACAGATTTCTCGACGATCACGGCACACCGACTTGCGTCGGTCGTGGAGGAATTGAATAATCGACCCCGGAAATGCCTCGCCTATCGGACCCCAGCCGAAGTCTTTGCGCGGGCCGCAGGTGTTGCTCTTCAACCTTGAATTCAAGAAGAAGCAAGATGTTGGTAACAGACTCCCGACGGGATTCCAAACCCATATTATCTCTGCTTAGCCTGCCGCAACGGTTTGCACCTCTCGCGCCGCCAGACTCTTTCGGCGGTTGGTGGCAATCGTGCGGTCGATCATCGCCCCGCAGTTAATGCATTTCCAGGCGTAGAACACGATAAAGAAATCCGAGAACCGCTCCAACATCATCATCCCCTGACACTTCGGACATTCCATCGATTCCTCCTTGGGTGGTTAGGCTCACAACTGCTGATATAGGCAAGCAAGAGCCGCGCCATAGTGATGTAGTGCGGTTTTCAATGATTTACTAAACACCTAGTGAAATATACGTTATATAGTTACAAAACGTTGACGGTTGGAGGAATTAATACGTCAATGTTTTGTCCAAAGGGGGTCGTGGGAGCATTCAGTTGGAGGCGAGTCGCGAATCGTGCCCGGGCAGGAGAGAAGGTTAGATGGTGTTGCTCTCTGAGGTAGGATATTGAATCATGAGGGGCGACGAGAGGTGCGAAGAGGTGGCCTATGCCGTGACGAGTGAGGTGTGTCGATGAGGTTAGTCTCCGTCAGTGCAACTCCCGTTCAACTTCTGCGACTGTCCTGACAACTGAAGTGTACTTTCCGGCTGTGTCGTGCCTACCGGTACGCTGCGGAACTGTTAGGCCTTCCGTCTGGCATCAATAGGATGTTTCGTGTATGTTCATCCTATGAGTAACATGTCCCTCACCCGTGACGAGGCGATCCGGCGGCTGCAAACCGTTGACTCCGAGGTTCGACGTCTTGGTGTCCGTCGATTGGCGCTCTTCGGCTCTGTACTTCGCAATGAGGCCCGTCCCGATAGTGACGTGGATGTGCTTGTCGAGTTTGACCTGAAAGTGAAGACGTTCGATCGATTCATGGCGCTGGCGGATCTCCTCGAAGATACGTTGGGGCGCCAGGTTGAAATCGTTACTACTGAGTCCCTCTCGCCTTTTATTGGGCCGTCTATCTTGGCTGAGGCTGCCGATGTCCTTCGAGCCGCGTGACTATTTGCGGCATATCCTTGTTGAAGTGGCGTATCTCCTGGATCGGAGCCATGGCCTGACCTATGAAAGTTTTGCCGATGATGAAACGCTGCGCCGCGCATTCGTGCGCAGCTTGGAAATTATTGGCGAAGCTGTAAAGAACCTGCCTCAGGAGTTCAGGTTATCGCATCCTGAAGTCGAATGGCGTCCGATCGCTCGGATGCGCGACCGCTTGATCCATAGTTACTTTGGGGTGGACTATCAGTTGGTATGGGATGTGGTGCAGGTGAAACTCCCAGGGTTGAAATGCGGTATTCAGCAGATCATTGATTCAGAGGGGGCCTAAACCATCGGACTCCAATGGACGCAGTACTATCCGTCTCTCAAGAAATGTCAGGCATCGTTATCATTGGAAGTGGTTACGGCTGGTTCTGCTCGGACGATCGGTAGGTGTAGTAGAGGATGAGACCGGCCAGGATGAAGACGAGCACCCCAAATCTTATCTGTGCATCAAAACTCACCAGATCAACATAGATCTTGTACAGCTGTAAAAGCACAGCCTAAGTTAGGAGGCCAATACCTTTATGACACGTTTGGGAGATGCCGATGAACAGTTCTTCTATCGATTCTTGTGTTTTAACCGCTTGAGGGCTTCCTGATAGATCGTGAGATCTTCTCGCCTTCCGATCGCAACGACTTCGACCAGGATCTCGTGGTCGATAATCCTGTACACGATACGGATTGATTTCTTTGCTACGTAGAGTTTGTAGTAGCCGGTGAGGTCGAGACCTGCTCGATTACCAAGATGTTCACCGAGCCGTGGAGCAGTTTCGAGTTTTCTGAGTTGCTTTGAGACCGGTTCTTTCAGTGATCCATCAAGCTGTCGAAAGTCCTCGGCAGCTGCGACAGTGAAGACGACGCTATACCGCAAGTCGTTGCTCCTTCAGCAGCGCCTCCAGGGGGACGGTTTTCTTCACTTTCTTGCGCCCCCGCTGTGTAACTAGGCGATGGATCTCCATGTGCTCCAAGAGGTCGAGCGCCTCCGCCATCGTTTCATAATCATCGACCGGCACAATGACAGCTTCTACCTGATTATTTTTGAGGACGACGACCCGGCGCCGATGCCTGGCTTTCAGATCGGTCAGCACTTTTCCAAAGGATCTTGCGACTCGAGATGCACTGAGGATTTCGTCCTTCTTGTATGCCACGGCCATGGGTTACCTCAATGTGTAAGTGATGCGCATAATGTAACGCATAATTATGCGCAATCACAAGGTTAAGATCTCTATGAGGCCAGAAATTGAATCAAGCAATCATGTTTTCTTGGCATTCCGAGGGGCGAGCGACAGCCACGTTTCTACGGCTGATTCTGCGCGGACGATCGGTAGGAGTAGTAGAGGATGAGACCGGCCAGGATGGAGACGAGAATCCCAAATCCCATCTGGGCATCGAAACTCACCGGACCGACATAGATCTTATATAGTTGCAACAGGACAATCGGCAGTCCCACGGCCAGGGCGAGCGCGATCATGTGTCGTCGCAGATAGATCGGCTCGCCGGGTTTTCGTCCACCTCGTCCCACGTGCGTTACTCCTCAATCGTCGAGATATCTCCAGGGTCCTGGCCAAGCTCTTTCGCTTTGAGCACGCGACGCATGATTTTCCCGGACCGCGTTTTCGGCAGGGACGAGACGATATCGATCTCAGACGGCACGCCGATCTTGCCTAACTCCTTCAAGACCTGATCCTTGATCGACTTGATCAACGCCTGACTTTCCTGCTCTCCCTGTTTCAAGATGATGAAGGCCTTGATGGATTCCCCGACGGTCTTATGAGGTTTGCCGATGACGGCAGCTTCCGCGACGGCGGGGTGACTGACCAAGGCGCTTTCCACTTCAGCGGTGCCGAGCCGATTGCCGGCGACTTTGATCACATCGTCGGCACGGCCCATGAACCACATGTAGCCATCTACATCTTTATGGCACACATCGCCGGCCGTATAGCAATTGGGGATCGTGTTCCAGTAGGTCTTGTATCGCTCGGGATCCTTGTAAATGGTGCGCATCATGGACGGCCACGGTTTCTTGATGACGGCAAAGCCACCCGCATTGGCTGGGAGGCTGTTGCCTGCACGATCCACGACATCGGCTTCAATTCCAAGAAAGGGACGGGTCGCCGAGCCAGGCTTGAGCGGGACGGTGGGAAGCGGAGTAATCAGAATCGCCCCCGTTTCTGTCTGCCACCAGGTGTCCATGATCGGTTTGTCCCCACCGGTCACACGGTAGTACCATTCCCACGCCTCTGGATTGATGGGCTCGCCGACACTGCCAAGGATTCTGAGTGTGGAAAGGTCAGATTTCTTTGGCCAGTCTTCGCCGTAGCGCATCAGTAGGCGAATAGCTGTCGGAGTGGTATAGAAAATGGAGACGCCGTATCGTTCGATCAGATCCCACCAGCGTCCTGGAGTGGGGTAGTCAGGCTTTCCTTCTGCCGTGAGGATTGTCGCGCCATTCAGCAGTGGTCCATAGACGATGTAGCTGTGGCCTGTGACCCACCCAGGGTCGGCCACGCAGAAGTATACGTCATCGTCCTTTAAATCGAACACATATTTCGTCGTCAGGTAGGTGCCGACCATGTAACCCCCATGGACATGGACGACGCCCTTGGGTTTGCCGGTTGTACCGGACGTGTAGAGGATGTAGAGCGGGGTTTCTGCATCGAGTTGTTCCGCTTCACACCGCGCACTTTCCTGCTTGATCCAGTCACCCCAATCAATTTCCTTTGGGGCTGAAAGCGCTGGCCCAGGCACCTGACGCCGGACGACCACCACATGGCCGACGGTGGGGCAGCTTTTGAGTGCTTCATCCACCACGGGCTTCAGGTTGATGACTTTACCGCGATCGAAGCCGACATCGGCGGTGATCACGAGTTTTGCCTCAGCGTCGTTCACGCGACTCGCGAGGGCCGGCGCGCTGAAGCCTGAGTAGACTACACTGTGGATCGCGCCGATCCTGGCGCAAGCCAGCATGGCAATGACTTGTTCTGGAACTTTCGGAAGATAAATGGTGACGCGGTCACCTTTTTGAACTCCAAGCTTCTTCAAGGCGTTAGCGCAGCGATTGACCTGTCGATAGAGCTCACCGTACGTGAAGATGCGTTCCTGGTCATTTTCGCCAACCCAAATTAATGCAACCTTATTTTTCCGCCAGGTTTTGACGTGACGGTCGAGGCAGTTGTAGACGATATTGCATCGCGCATCGACGAACCATTTCGCCCATGGATAGTCCCACTCCAAGACCTTGTTCCAAGGCGCAAACCACTCGAGTTCCTTGGCTGCATTACTCCAGAACGTCTCCGGATCCGCGATGGACTTCTTGTACTCGGTTTCGTACTCTTTGATGTAGGCTGCAGAGATCGTCTTGGCAGTCGGCTGATAGGTCCGACTTTCCTTTAAGAGAGTCTCGATCTGATCACTCATGGCAGGCTTGTCTCCTTCTTCAAGGCAGTCCAGGGCAGAAGGGGGCATTATGGAGAAAGTCATGGATACCTGCAACCATGCAGGGAGTGAGCAGTTAGCTCACGAGGGACGAGCACTTCAATGCAGTTTCTTGACACCGGCTATGGCTGGAGATAGGCTCACAACCCCATAATGAATGCTCCACAGAGGTTGAGAATGATATCTGCTCGGTTGATACTTCGGAGATCCGTTACGCTGGCAGCGTCTCTGATGGCCATGCTGTCGCTGATTGTTTTGTCGGGTGCAGAGGCGCAATTGGGCAAGCCGGAAGGGCTCTATTACAAATCCTGGGCGATCGTGATTGGGATCGAACAGTATGTCTTGGCACCGCCGATTCCGGGAGCCATCAAGGATGCGAAGAAAGTGGCGGAGGCATTTCGGCAATTGGGATTTGATGAAGTGGTCGAACTCTACGACAGGGATGCCAGTTCCCGACGCCTGCAGCAGCTGCTGAACGACATGCTGCCGAGAAAAGTTGGCAGGATGGACCGGCTTGTTCTTGTGTATGTGGGCCATGCCGGGGTGATGCAAGACTCCGAGGGGCAGGATCGCAGCTACTTGGTTCCGTTTGATGCACCGATTAATAGCTCCACGAAATCCATCACGGTCGAACAGTTGAAAGAATTTGCGCGCCGGTCTGCTTCAGCGCACACGCTCCTTATTCTGGATGCACCGGTATTTGGCTGGGAGACGACCGAAGCCCCTGGGCTTTCACTGGAAGGACGGATGGCGCCAGAGTCCGATACGGAGCGGCGGGCGGTGCAAGTCGTGAGTGCGGCAAGTCCGGGAGAGACGGTCAGCCGTTCAGACCAGGGCAGTCGCTTTGTCGAGGCTTTCCTCGGAGGACTGTCTGGTACGGCAGATCTGGATGGAAACGGTTGGCTTACGGCCTCCGAACTGGGGAGCTACCTCGTACGGCAGGTCGAGGTGATGTCTGGTGGTCTCCAGCATCCATCGAGTCTTCGCATCGATGGTGATGGAGATATGGTGTTGGTTGAAGGCAAGATCTCCAGAGGGTCGGCCGTGAAATGACCCTCCTGAGTCGACCGAGCTCCTGCAAGCAGAAACAGCCGTTGTGGCCGTCAATGGCCTGGTAACTATCCCTGTTCCCCCCCCTTGAGGTATCCCAGGCCGATCTTGATCGCTCGGCGAGTGATTTCTGCCCAACGAGCCTGAGGGTATGCTGAGAGCACAGCAGCCGCTTTGGGGTCCTGGATGTCGAGCGTGAGAATTTTGATGATGCCATCGTCAATCTGGATGTCTGCCACAGTGTCTCCTTGGTAGCGTTGAGGAATCTGAATGAAATGTGCCTTGCATTGACTGATAAAAAAACGCATGTTAGCATGAATCCAACATTTTTTCTCGGGATGTTCTACGTACGGCGTATCTACCTATTTTCTTTAAGGAGGGTTGTATGATCAGGTCACAAGCGACGTACTCAAGACTGGCCGGCCTCGGTCTTGCTGTCCTTTTTGTCATGGGACTCGCCGCTTGTGGGGGACCACCCAAATGGGTCCAGAAGGGGTCGGGCGTCTTCAATGAGAAAGACAGCAAAGCCTTCTATGGGGTGGGGGCGGTATCCGGAGTACGGAATGCGCCGCTTGCCTGGGAGACGGCAGAGAATCGTGGAAGGGCCGAGATCGCCAAGACCTTTGAAACCTATACGGGCTATCTGATGCGAGATTATGCCGCATCAACCACGGCGGGAGATTTTACGCGGAATACGGAAGAGCAGAATGTTGAGCGGGCTCAAAAAACGATCACGACTGCGACACTCAGTGGGGTCCGGAAGATTGATCAATATATGGATCCCAAGACCAACACATATTATGTCTTGACCAAGCTGAGTTTAGAGGATATGAAGAACAATCTGGAGCAGGCCAAAGAACTCAATGCTCAGGTCCGGGACTTTGTGCGGAAGAATGCCGATAAAATGTTCGAGCGTTTGGAGAAGGAAGAGGAAAAGCGAGGGATTCAGTAGTCTTAACGTCATCAAGCCGCTGCTTCCTTTCGGAGGTTCATCGTGATCCAGAGAATTCGTCTTTCTCTTCTTGCGACGCTGGGTGTTGCCTTTGTTCTCAGCGGATGCGGTCATGAGACCAGGGTGACTCGTGTCGATGCCGGGGTGGTGACCGATCTGAGCGGGAGGTGGAATGATACGGACTCCCGGATGGTTGCCGAGGCGATGGTCAAGGATGCGCTCCAATATCCTTGGCTTGGGAATTTTGAAAAGGCCACTCAGCGTCAGCCCGTCGTCGTCGTGGGGACCGTCCTAAATAGCAGCCACGAACATATCAGCGTTCAGACCTTTATCACGGATTTGGAGCGAGAACTCACCAATTCTCAAAAAGTCACCTTTGTGGCCGGCAAGAGCGAACGCGATGAGGTGAGAACTGAACGAAAAGAACAGGCGATCTATGCGCGTGAAGAGACGCAAAAGGCTCCGGGAAAAGAAACCGGGGCCGATTTCATGATGAAGGGGACGATTGCCACCATTCTTGACGAAGCAGACGGGGCGAAGGCCGTGTTCTATCAGGTGGATCTTCAGATGATCGATCTGGAGAGCAATGCGAAGGTGTGGTACGGGCAAAAGAAGATCAAGAAGGTGGTTGAAAAGAAGCGGACAGTCTTTTAGCAGAATGGTCAAAAGGGCTGTCCGGCAAGGCCGCAGTCAGCGAAGGGGCGAAGAGGGAGATACCAAGCTTCGTTTGATTCACTCGCTTCGGTCACATGCGAACGGATAGGTTCGTTGCTTCCAGTGCCCTTCCTGCACGTTGAGCCTCTGAGCGAGGCGAGAACGCCGTTGGCCGTTTTTTTCAGTATCCAGTATGCCTCGCGGAATTCATTGAAACCATTCCTCTCACGCTTTGCCCACGGGGGATCTGTGCGGTGGGGGGGGATCTTTCCCATCTCGGTAATCCTGGCCGGCTGTCTCGCATTCCTCTCGACGGGATGCAGCCCTTCCGTCAATCGTTACCTTTTGATCGAACAGAGCCTGCTCGCCGGTCATCCACAGCAAGCTGCGGCGATCGTGGAGCAGACGAAGGACGAGTATGGGGCAAAAGGACGATTGCTCTATGGGATGGACCGTGGGTTGGTCCTGCAGGTGGCGGGGGAATATCAACAAAGTAGTGCCGTATTAGAGCAAGCCGAAGACGATGTCGAGCGGCTTTACACACGAAGCATCCGCACAGAGACCGCTGCCTTTTTAACCAATGACAACATGTTGCCCTACGAAGGGGATGCCTATGAGCACGTGATGATCAACGTGGTTAAGGCGTTGAACTATGCGGTGCAAGGGCAAATCCAGGAGGCTCTGGTCGAGGTTAGACGCATCGATCATCGACTGAATGTGTTGGGCGACAGAGTCAAGGACCTGGATAAATACCGAAATGACGGGTTTGCGCGGTATCTGAGCGGCATCTTGTATGAAGCTGCAGGAGACCTGAATAATGCCTTCATCGCCTATCGAAACGCGTATGAAGCCTATCGCACGATGAAAGGTTGGTCGAGGATGTCGCCTCCTCCTTCCTTACAGGCCGATCTTTTACGGACTGCCGAAGCGCTTGGCCTGAACACTGAGTTAGAGAGCTATCGACAAACCTTTCCGGATGCGACGTGGTCGCCTATTTCGTCCTCCTCGGGAGAAGCACTCGCCCACGTGGTCATGATCAGCTATAATGGCCGCGCTCCAAGAAAGGAAGACATGTTTTTAGACTTACCGATCAGTCTTGATGCCGCACAGTTAGTTTTGCTAAATAGAGGAGTTTTTCGGGGGCCGTATCAGAGGGATCGGATGGCGGACAGTCTGTTGTACGGGCTGAATGGGCGGGTGGTTCGAGTGGCGCTTCCGCGGTTGGTGCCGCAAAAAACACGTGTCGCGTTCGAAGATCTGACATTGACTGATGCGCAGGGCCGTTTGTTCTCGGCTCGATCGGAACGGGCGCAGGACGTGACGGCTCTTGCGGAGAAGGGGCTTTCGGAACGGATGCCGGGGATGGCCACGAAAGCCGTTGCGCGAGCCGCCACGAAATTCGCGATGGCTGAGGGCGTGAGTTTTGGAGCACGGCGTGCCGTCGGTAAGGATGCCGCGCCCTGGGTTGGTTTGCTGGTGGAGTTATTTGCCAAGGGCATCGCGGTGGCCTCCGAAGAAGCCGACAAGCGAAGTTGGCAGACCTTACCGGACGAGATCCACGTCGCGCGGGCCTGGGTCCCGGCCGGTCAGTACCAAGTCTCCGTTCGGCCGTCAGGGCAAGGGATGTCGATGACGAAGGACGGACAATCTGTTCCATTAGCTGCGGGGCAGACACTCTTCATTCTCCAGCGGGTGATGCAGTGAGGCGCATTCGCGGAGGTGCGTTGAGGCGGTGGGCGGTGGCGGTGTTTTGCCTCTTCTGTGCGATCGGAGCGAGTGGGTGTGCATGGTTGGGTGGACAGGACAAGCCTGAGTGGGTCGATGGTCGAGCATCAAGCTATCCATCGTCTCAGTATTTGACCGGGGTTGGCCAAGGTGAGAATAGGAGCACGGCTGAGAATCAAGCCTATGCGGCTGTCGCGCGTATCTTTAAGGCGGAAGTCGCAGCTCAGGCTAAGGACTGGGAGGCCTACCTTGTTACTGAACATGATGAGGTCTCGAGTGCGGAGCGGCGGCTGACGATCGACCATGTAACAAAGGTCTCCACTGACAAGGTGCTTGAAAATGTGAGTATCGCCGACGCGTGGCACGACGCAGGGACGGGAGTGCACTACGCATTGGCTGTCGTAAACCGCTCCCAGGCCGAAGTGTCGGTGACGGACAAGGTGATGAGATTCGATCGCGAGATCGAAGCGGATGTGGGAGAGGCTCGGCAGACAACCGACAAACTGGCGAAGGTACGTGCGCTCAGGCGGGCCGGTCGGAATCTGGTGCTACGGGAAGCCTACAATACCGATTTGCGGGTGATCCGCTCCAGCGGACAGGGTATTCCTTCTGTGTATCGAGTTGGAGAGCTATCCGGCGAGTTAACGCAGTTCCTCTCGTCGAATCTGGGAGTGGCTCTACTCATATCAGGAGACCAAGCGGAGCCGATACAACGGGCACTCGCCCAAGGGTTGGTTCATGAAGGGTTTCATGTCAGGGCTGATTCAGGAGATGCTGATGGGGAGTCCTCGGAGGTCCTGGTTCGTGGCATGACTCGCCTGATTCCGATCGAAGTGCAGGATCCGAACTTCAAGTATGTCCGATGGTGCAGCGACTTGGAGATTGTGGAGCTTGCCACGATGCGGGTTGTCGGGGCCGTCGCCCGTGGCGGAAAGGAAGGACATCTGACCGAGCGCGAGGCGACGGCGAAGGTTCTTCGCGTGATCCAGCAAGAATTTTCATCGGATGTGGCACAGGCGATCGCCGCACATATTTTCGGCGAGGTCACATTGCCGGCTACTGCGGCGATGCCTGCCGGTTGTCCACGGGAAGCGTCTGCAGGGAAGCGGTAAACCAACACTCATGATGAGGAGGCGTGAATCGTGAAGAAAACAGACGAACTATCCGTCAGTCGGGCTCCGCGTAGCAGAGGGCGGGGGTTGACCAAGTCCGGGCAAAAAGTATCAAGCCGCCTGGCCAAACGGCGATTGAACGAGCGGCTGAAGGAGGACACGGCGTCCTTTAACACGGGGAATCTTGCTGATACCTTGCGAAAAGAAGGATATGAGGAAGCTCCGCTCGATGAACTCCAAGATCGACTGTCCAAGCTTCAAGGGCCGCTTGCCGACATCATTCTGAAAGGGAGGGGGTAACCGAATGCCGTACTACTACTACGACTCGACCGCATTGGTGAAACGCTACAGCATGGAGCGGGGAACCCGCATCGTCAACAAGTTGATGGTGAAGCGTGGCAGAGTCGCCATCGTCCCGACCTGGACCGTGACGGACTTCTATTCCATCCTCTGCGCCCGTGCTCACGAAGGGCAGATCACACGGGATGATTGTTACTCTGTGTTGTACAAGTTTGAAATTGAATCCAAACAAGGGCTGTATCAGTTCATTGCTCCTCAGATGGAGACCTACTTGACCACGAAGGAGTTGGTCTTGGAGTATCCCTTTCTTCGCTCGGCGCAAGTGATGCATTTGGCTTTGGCGTTGGAGCTGAAGCCGTTACGATTGACGGTCGTCAGCACGGATACGCAACTGTTGGCCGCATCGAAGTCCGCCGGACTGCATATTATTAACCCTGCTGAAGATTGATAGGGTAGGAACGTTGTCGTCCCGTGAATGTTAGGTCACTCTGATATTACTCGCCTGTTCACGGGATGCTTCACGAGTGGTCTGACGAATGAGTTCGAGGACAATCTGGTTCCATCCGGCAGGACCAATACCTGGGGCTCGGATGAGGTTCGGCAGATTGATGTCCGGATCATACGAGCCATCAGGTCGTTGCACCAACACCGGATGATCGACCGTTAAGAGAAGCGGAAGGTCGTTCAAGCTATCGCCGATGCCGATCGTCTCGATCTCTTCGGGTCGGTCTTGCCCCTGCTCCTGTCGTCTATAGCAGCGGAGCAGGACTTCTGTGGCTCGTCCTTTGTCGTTATGGCCGGTCAGATGAAAGAATCGCCCCCCTCTGGTCCAGTTCAGGCCTCGTGTGACGATCTGCCGACAAATCTCTTCAATCAACTTGGGCGGACCGTTGACGAGGAAGGGTTCATCAAACTCCCGAAGTTTGGCCCGCAGCGCATCCTCTCGCATCAGCCCGGTCGTCGTCATAATCTCGTCGACCGAGAGGTCGCCGAATCCTTGTAGTGGGGTTCCTACGGCTTCCTCGATTTGCCGGAGCACATCGCGGAGGAGTGCATAGGGGGTGCCGAGCTCAATGACATGATAAGAGGCACGGCGGCGTGATCGTTCTGGCTGGAAGCCAAAGGTTTCAAGGGGGACATACACCGCTGCCCCGTTCTCGACGATGAACGGGTGTTGATGGTCCAGGCGTTCCCGTAGTGGTTCAATTTCCGCACGAGTCTTTCCGGACACGAGGATGATAGGAATGTGCTCAGCACGAAGGGCGTTCAACGCCGGTCGCGCTTCGTCGAAGGAATAGGTCTCGCTGTCCAGTAGACAGCCATCCAAGTCTGTGAGTAGTAGATAGCGTGGCATAGCGGTTAGAGGTGTCGTAAATCCTCGTTGACCTGTGAACGGGAGTGGCCGACCAGACGTCGCTCCAAGAAATCTTTGGCCAGATCCTTTCCTCCTAACCCCAAGGCCAGCGCCGCAGCCAGGACGAGGCCGCCCCAGGTAATCCCGAATCCAACCACCACGATATGTTGGGCGATGCCGAGCTGTTCAAGCGCCATGGCGACCGTCAGCAATTGAATGCCCCAGCGTGTGCCTGCGGCAATCCAGCGAGCCGGCGGTAACCCCGCATTGACGGCGGCGATCAGGACGGCCTGGGACACGAAATTCGAGACGAGGTAGCCGATGATGCCGATGACGGCGGCTGTGACCAGGTGCGGAATATAGGATAACAGCGAATGGGCGGCTTCGTTGATCGGGGCCACATTGAGCGCCCCCAGCGAGGCGGTGGTGGAGAAAATGACGATTAGCCAGTAGGTGATTCGGCCGATGATGTAGGAAGGGTCACTCTTGATGCCTCCCCGAAGAAGAGCCGCGGCAATTCCGATCCGATCACAGAGTCGGTCCAGGCCGATCATCCGAAGCAGCCGCTCCGTAAAATGTCCGGCTCCCCAAGCCACAACCAAACCGACCAGCAGGAGGATCGTCATGGCCAGAACTTTGGGAAGGATGGCAAGCACATGTTCGCCGAGTGTGGTGACGGGTCCGAGTAACGTCTGTTCCCAGGTTGATGTCATGGCTGGCTCCTTTCAGACCTCACGGGGGTCGTGCTGACGACATCCCTCGCATCATGGGACTGAGGCCAACGAGTCACAAGATACTCTTTCTCTTTTTCAAACGTTCGACAGAGTGTTTCGATGAGGTGTTCGGCTTCCGCCGTCGTCAGTCCTTGACTATCCAGTACGAACGAGGCGGTTTTCCCTAAATAGAGTGGAGTCAATGCCTTGAGGAGATGCTCTTGAGGCAGCACATTGCGATGGTGTGCCAGTGCCGCGTCGTAAATGATGTGTGCCCACAAGGTATCGGGGATACGGAAGTCTCGCGCAGGAACCTCTCGCAGTCGAGACAGCTGGTCGAGTACCTCTTCGGAGAGTATGCGCACCCAAATGTCGTGTAAATCGGTCAGGCCGAGATGAAATAAATCTATCATCCGTTCGACGTTCACATTCACGGGCTCGACGCCCACCTCATATTGGAAGCCGAAGAGCGGCACCTTTCGCGATTCAGTCACAGAGAGCCAGGTCGGGGCATGCGCTTCCATCAGGGCGAATAAGGCTCCTACGACCTGTCGCAACATGGAGGAAAGGTCTGCGGCCGGGTCTTTCGGGTCATGAATCTTGGCACCGAGAAAACTCTGGCAGACCTTGGCGCCGTTCGCGATGGCTTCAGTCGTCATCCAAATGTCGATGCCAAACCGCGCGACATCGGACTCCCACACGTGTTTTTCAAGGTAGTGTTGAGCGAGTTCTCCGGTGAATCCGAAGTCTCCTCCGATCGGCTGACGAACTTCTTGACCGTAGAGGGCCCGGGTCAAGGGATAGGCGATGCTGTTTGTGATGGTGCCGTCGTATTTGTGGCGTCGATAGTAGGGCGCCACGTAATCGTATCCTTCCTTGATGATGGGGCGAAGGAGCAGCTCCATCCACTCAGGCGTGATGCTTCGCACATCCGAATCGACCACGGCACAGGCTTTCACTTTGAGCCGTCGGGCGATCTCGAAAACGGTGCGGAACGCACTCCCCTTGCCGGGGATCCCATGATACGGGGTCACGATTCGGTGCAGGGTACTTTGCCGATCGCTGATGAAGAGCGGTTCAAGATCAACCATGGTATGGGCCACAATGGCCGGTGTTTCGTCGGTGGAGCCTCCGTCTGAGTTGACGAGGACGGCGCGATACCCATGGAAATACTTCGCCAGGCCTGCGCCGACAGCGCGAACGACATGGCCGATCGTCTTTGCATTATTAAAGCTGGGAATGCCGACCAGAATGTCGGCATGGTGGACTGCCTCCAGCAGATCTTCCGTTTCAGCAGTGAGTGGAATCAGGCCGTTGTTCATCATGAGACCGGTTGTCGTGTTTCCGCTGCAGGATCCCAGGCATGATCTTGCTCGACCGCATCCATGAGCCGATGGAAAATATCGGGGACGGCGTGGGTCACGCGGCTCCAGTTCGAGATCATGGGAACCCCAAGGGGGTCTTCAAGAAAGCTATCGGTCGCGAGCGTCATTCCGCGAAGAAATACCTCGACCGCACGTCGCTCTTCATGGCGGTCAAAACGCAGGCTGTTGATCGCCGCGTCATTTTCATACCGGCTAATAGCTTCCTGCGCGGCCTGTAAGTATGTGGCCCGCAAGGTCTTGAGCGTGCTTTCTGAGAGGACCAATCCTTCGCTTGCCAGGTTACGAAACAGGGATTTGGTGATATCCACGCACATTTTTAACAAACCGGCGTCCGGATTGTGCGTCGACAATGTCTGATGTTTGTGCTCATAGGCATCGGCGATATCGGCTTGGCAGATCCGTCGCAGCGCGCAATTCCGGTAGACCTCGGCCAACATGCCGACCTCAAGCCCCCAATCACCTGGAATACGATTGATCCAGGCCAGATCCCGTACCATCGCAAACTCACCGGCCAGCGGGTACCGAAAACTGTCGAGAAACGAGAGGAGAGAGTGCGGTCCGACCAGCATTTGCAGACTGCGGATGAGCGGCGTCATGAAGAGACGCGTCACACGCCCATGCATGCGGTCCGTCACCCGACTGTAGTACCCTTTACAAAATTCATACGCGAGATTCGGATTCGCGATGGGATAGCAGAGGCGAGCGAGATACTGGCGATCGTAACTCACAATGTCGCAGTCATGGAGTGCGATGATCTGGCTCTGGCCTCTGGCCAGAACATAACCGTAGGCCGTCCAACACCCGCGCCCCTTGCCTTGGTGTCCGATGTCGATTTCATGTGAGACCAGCACATTCAGGATTGCTTGGATGCGAGCGCCGTCGTTCCAGACAACGCGGACTCGTTGAGGGAGGTGGGAAAAGAATTGCTTGGCCAGCCTGAATTCCAAGGCGGAGGCGTGATCCAACGAGATGACGATTTCGTTGATATAACGAACGTCACTCAGGATATCGACGATGCGTTTGAGGGCTGGTCGTTCAAGTTCCGCATAGAGCGACGGGAGGACCAGCGCGATCGGAGTCGTTTTTGCATACCGCTCCAGTTCCTGCTCCAATTGCTCGGTATTGGGTTGACCGAGCCGGTGCAGGACGGTGACGACGCCATTTTGATAAAAATCTGACAAGGTATCCTCTCGGCCAGTGCCGAATTATTGCTGAAACCTGATTCGGCGAAAAGGCGGTGAAGCTGGGGAAGCCCCATTCTGCCCAGTCGCCCTGTCATAAAGCAAATAAACAAATTTGCAGGGGGCGTGCCACTGCTGATTTTGGTGGAAGAACGAGCCTATGTGCGTTTTCCGGAGAAATTGGGGGGTGATTTTCTCTATAAGTAATCAGACATGTAGGAGAAAGCAGACAGACTGGATGGTTTTCCCTATGGCTTATCGGTGGACAGCTTTTTCCCAAGGCGCCTAGCCAGGCGGACCATACCGGGGCTGCGGTCATTGGGGCTGAGGAGCACGTTGAGCACATGCAGGTGAGCGTGGTCGGCAAACGCAGCGGAGAGATGTTGTTGGAACTCCCGCTGGGTACTCACGCGTACGCCTTTCCCGCCTCCAACCAGATCACAGATTTTGTCGTATTGCCATTCATGCACATCGTTAAAGGGACCTTCTAAAATCTCCCGTTCCGTTGAATAACCACGGTTATTCAAAAGGATCACAATCGGGGCTTGCCCATACCGGACACAGCTGGCCAGTTCCGTTCCGGTCATCTGAAAGGCACCATCTCCCACTAGTACGATCGGACGCAGGCTGGGGTCGGCGAACGAGGCGCCTAATGCCGCCGGGACGGCGAACCCCATTGACGTATAGTAGGCCGGTGACAGGAACTCGAACCGATGGCGGACATGCAGGTCAGCCGCAGCAAAGAGCGACTCGCCAACGTCTGCAATCACGACGGTCTTCTCGGTGAGCACGGTATCCAGGTGCATGAAGAGTCCTTCCAGGGTTACCGAAGCATCGAGGTCAGGGGCCGTGAGTGCCGGAACGGTTTTGACCGGGAGTGTGCGTTGGGAGCGTGAAAAGGAGGGAAGCGGCGATCGCACCAGCCCTTGAACGAAGTCCTGGAACTTGATGGAGTCATACCGATGGTGTTTGATGGCGACTCGATCGGCAGTCGCATGGATAGTCCGGCCTTCGGATAACAGCGGCGATGTCGCATCCAGATCTTCCACATCGGAGAGGATGGATCCCAGGATCAGCAGACAGTCAGAATCGTTAATGAACTGCTGGACATCTTCGCGAGCGATGAGCCCGCCATACACGCCGACGTAGAGCGGATGGTCTTCGCGAATGACTGATTTCCCGAGCAGCGTTGAGGCAATCGGAATATTCAGTTGCTCGACGAGCCGAATGAGATCATCCTGAAGTCCGAACCGACCGACTTCTGCCCCCACGAGCATGGCCGGGCGTTTGGCCGATGCCAGCATGATCCGGACTTCGCTGAGCGCTTCCTCCAGCGCGGCGGGGTCACTTGGTGTATCCTCGATACACATCGGTCTCATGCCGCCGGCCAGTGGACAATGGACCATGTCCCTTGGAATCTCGATATAAATGGGACGGCGATAGCGTAGGAGGGCGGCGAAGGCCTGGTCCATTTCGCGCTCGGCGGTCAAGGGATCATCCAGGGTGACCGCGGCAACGGTCATCCGCTCAAAGACCTCTCGTTGCGTTCCGAAGTCGCGGACCATATGATGCAGATAGGGGGTACGGGTACGTTCGGAGAGACCGGGCGAGCCGGTCAGGAGCACCACCGGCGACCGTTCCGCATAGGCGCAGGCAATGGCATTGACGGTATTGAGACCGCCGACGCAATAGGTGACACAGACGGCTCCGATCCCGTTGATGCGGGCGTAGGCGTCTGCCGCAAAGCCGGCGCAGTCTTCCCGCGTGGTGCCGACGTGTTTGATGGGCGAGGCTTCGATCAGTTGGTAGAGCGAGAGCACGTAGTCGCCGGGAATGCCGAAGATATGCCGGACACCAAGATGATGTAATCGATCTAAGACAGCTGATCCAATCGTTGGTTTGTGGCCCATAAAGTCGCTTTCTATAGAGAGTTGAAAGAGCTAGGAGCCTGTTCGACATTGCCTTCGTCGCGAGGCGAAGGAGAGACGGCGAGCTGCAAGGCCGCAGGCCATGAAAAACCGGAAGTGTATTCGCTGGAATACATTGAGGATTTTTCGAGGCCGAGAACGTTGCAGATGACCGTCGATCATTTGCCGCAGTAGAAAGGTCAATGTCGGACAGGCTCCTTATTCAAGAAAACATACTGATGTCCATTCGTCAAGAACAACCGGACGACCAGTGATGCATTGTGGTCGGTATGTGACCACCCACGTCCCAGCTTAGAGGTAACCATCGTTATGAAACATGATATGACACCGACGGCTCACGTTCGCCTCACGCCTGCACGCGGTTCAGAGAGTCGGCATCTGTGGCTCTATGCCGGGCATGTCGGACCGCTTGTCGGTGAGGCAATCGCCGGGGATTTGGTCGATGTCCTGACCCCCAGCGGACAATTCTACGGACGTGGCCTCTATAATCCTGCGTCCAAAATTCGTGTCCGCCTCCTGACATTCGAGGATGAATCTATCGATGAGACGTTCTGGCGAGGAAGAATCCAGCAAGCCATCCGCCTGCGGCAGCGAGTCGTCTCGCAGTCCAATGCTTATCGGCTTATTTATGCCGAAGGCGATCGACTGCCCGGGTTGATCGTGGATCGGTACGATCAGCTGCTGGTGATGCAGTGTCTCTCGTTTGGGATGGATAGCCGCAAGGAACTCATAGCGGACGTGCTGATGAAGGAATTGGGTCTGACACGAGTCTATCTACGGAACGAAGCCAAAAGTCGCCAACTTGAAGGGTTGCCACTCGAACGAGGATTTCTTCGAGGCAGTGGCCCGACGCAAGTTGAGATTCAGGAGGGGGGCGCGAAGTTTCTCGTCGATGTGGAGAAGGGGCAGAAGACCGGTTGGTTTTGCGATCAACGAGAGAACCGGCTGGCAGCAGCCAAGCTCACGGCAGGGGCCGATGTGCTGGAGGTGTTCTGCCATACCGGCGCATTTGGCATTCATGCCGCGCTCGCCGGAGCGGTATCAGTGGAGGGCCTCGATGTCAGTCAAGACACACTGGCCATGGCCCGAGCACATGCCGCAATGAACAAGGTGGAGGATCGATGCACTTATCGCCAAGCCGATGCCTTCGAGGAGATGCGTAAGCTGGTGAAAGCAGGGAAGCGTTACGATGTGGTGATGCTGGATCCCCCGGCATTTGCTCGCAGTCAACAGGCCCTGGCCGGCGCCTTGACCGGGTATAAAGACGTCAACCTCTTGGGAATGAAGCTGCTCAAGCCAGAAGGGTTTCTCGTCACCAGTTCCTGCTCCCATCCCGTCTCGGAAGAAGATCTCTGGAAGAGCATTCGCCTTGCCGCCCGCGACGCAAAACGCGATATTCGACTCATCGAACAGCGAGGCCAGAGCCCTGACCATCCCATCCTCGGCAGCATGCCGGAAACGCGGTATTTGAAGTGCTTCATTGTGCAGGTGTTGTAGTGGGTCTCGCTGCACTATCGGTTGAAGCCTGGGTCATCTTTCCCACTCCCACCAAGGCTACGAATTCTTGCATTCCTATGCAAAAGGGGGTATGCCTTTCCCCTGATTCTACTGTTTTGAGAGTAGGAGAGATTCTACGAATGTTTCAGATGAGCGACTAAAGATAGAATAGTGACGCAAATGTGGACTGGAGGCCGCGTTGTGACAAGTTGAAGCATTGACGCTGAGCATATCAGCGTTGCCACGCGGCAATTCTGAAGCTTCTCCCACTTTGTAGTGCGTAGCTATCGAAGTGTGTCTCAGGTGAGGTGCAGAGGTCTGTTTCTGAGGTAGTGAATGCTCAGTGCTTTACTTGCTTACGGGTACCTACCCCGGGAGTTGCCACCACTCTTTGGATCACAATCATTAGCAGGGCTTGGGAAAGTTTCTAGCAATCTACCCGTAAGCATGACAAAGGAAAAGGCAGATTGGACACAGCCAGCCTACCATAACCTAGCACGGGTTGGAGGCTTGAGACGACGATTGACCGTTCCAAATCCAGCAAACTTCTTCCGGCTGGGCAAAGTTTTTGACAGGTATAGTGATTTGCTGATGGCCGAATGGGAGAAGTCTCCATTCTCAAAGACTTTGCCAAGAATATCGCCGCAAGGCCCTCGTGGTATAGCTAATGAGCCAACTGATCGTGCCATTGCAAAAGCTAGTGCGAGAATCGGTGCTCGCTACCTGTTACGTGCTGATATCTCACAGTTTTACCCTTCTATTTACACGCATAGCATTTCTTGGGCGCTTCATACCAAAAAGGTAGCTAAGACTGCTTTCAATGATATGAGTCTTGCGGGAAATGTCTTGGATAAGGAACTGCAAGCCTGTCAATTTGGTCAGACAAAAGGCGTGGCTATAGGACCTGACACCTCGTTGGGTGTGGCAGAGCTTCTTCTTGCGCCGATTGATAGGCGTCTGGACGATGAGTGTCAGATCATGGGGGGTGCGAGGTTTATCGATGATATGGAATTCAGCTTTCAAAAGTTGGCGGATGCCGAAGCCACGCTAGCGCGACTTGAATCAATGCTTTATGAGTATGAATTGCAGCTCAATGGGAACAAAACGGAAATCCTTGAACTGCCTGAAACGCTTGAAAGTAAGTACGTAACAAAGCTTCGGTGCCATATCCCAACTTTAACTAGAGGGACTAAATCTCAGTGGATCGATTACTTCAATCATGCCTTTATGCTCGCTAAGGAACACCAATCCGATGGCGTACTTAGATATGCAATTGCTGCTCTTCAAGGTATCACGGCTACAGAGAAGTGCTGGTCTCTTGTTCAAACTCTCTTATGGCAAAGTGTTGCGCTTGATCCCGGCTGTCTAAGATTTGTGATTGATGTCTTATTGCTACACAAACATCGCGTGTCGTATGTGCCAGATGGTGAAATCGCAAGTTTGGCTATCGAATCCTTGATCATAAACAGTGCTCCAGTTGGGCATGGCAGTGAAATACTTTGGAGTATTTGGGCGGCAATGCAGCTGGGGATAACATTATCTCAGGATGCACAGCAGGCAATCGCGGGAATGGATGATGCCTTTGTTGCGGTAGCGGCTATGGTAGCAAAAAGGCGTAACGTTTTTGTGGGAGATTTTTCGTCTCCTATTTGGGAATCATGGTTAATTGAAGATTGCTTCCGACAGGAGCATTGGTTGTTTGGCTATGAGGCAAATAGGCGAGGCTGGTGTACAGATAGGGTTCGAGCAGCGAAACTCCATAATGAGCCAACCGTACAGGCTCTAACAGAGGCAGACGTCACCTTTCTCATAGACGATAAGGTAGACGGCTATGTGCCGAACAAGTTGAGAACTTATGATAGAGGTGGAGGCGGGTACCACTAGATTAGATTAAAGAAGGTCTGATTTATTCTCCATGTGCTATGAAAATATAAGGTGGCTGGAAGTATTGTTGACGTCCGCGCCTCGCTTTTGATTTGATACTCCTTACCCATGCCGTTTCTGGTTGGTTGATCAGAGGTAGGAGATGCGTTGGGAGTCTGTTATGGAGCTTACCGTGAAAGTTGCTTGTGTGCCACTGCGGTTCAGTCTTCCACACCCATACCGATCACAATGAGCACCGTATACTCCTGATTCCGCAGCCTTCCACCGGAGGCCTGGCTCCGCTTGGTGCAACCGGAACGGCAGGCCAGATGGGTCACGTCGTAGAGTATAGCGTGTTGGCAATAAAGAAAGACTCCCGATAATCATCTCGAAGGCTCCTCTCTTGAAGAGTAGAGTCGTTGCTAACGCGACGGGCTCATCCACTTTAACCGAGGAGGTTGCGATGATGTGTTATGCGGGCATTGATCTCCATGCCACGAATAGTGTGCTGGTCGTGATTGATGAAGCGGATCGAGTGCTGTATCAGAAACGCCTCCGCAATGACCTGGCCGTGATCTTCACGGCCTTAACACCGTATCAGACCACGCTGCAGGGCGTGGTCGTTGAGTCCACCTATAATTGGTACTGGTTAGTCGACGGGCTCATGGAAGCAGGGTACCGGGTCCACCTCGCTCATGCACCAGCCCTGCCGCAGTATAGTGGGCTCAAGCATGTTGACGATCAACACGATGCGCAGTGGTTAGCCCATTTACTCCGGCTAGGTTTGCTCCCTACCGGGTACATTTACCCCAAAGCGGAACGGGCCGTGCGGGACTTGTTGCGGAAGCGCAGTCAGTTGGTTCGGCACAAGACCATGGTCGTGCTGAGCCTACAAAGCCTGCTGACACGACTGACTGGCAATCGGCTCTCCCTCCCTCGGCTTCGACAGCTCACCCCAGAGGGCATTCAGGCACTTGTGCCATTTCCCGAACATGTGCAATCGGTCAGCAGTTCGTTGGCTGTGCTGCAATGTCTGGAGCACGAGATTCACACGATTGAGGGCACGGTTCGGGAAGCGGGGCGGACTCAGCCGGGCTATGTGCTCTTACAGACCGTCCCCGGCATCGGGCCGATCTTGGCGGGCACCATTCTCCTGGAAGCCGGTGACCTGCGGCGGTTTGCGACCGTGGGACACTTCGCCTCCTACTGTCGCTGTGTCGGCAGCGAACATGTGAGTAACGGCAAACGCAAAGGGGCTGGCAACACGAAGAACGGCAACAAGTATTTAAGCTGGGCGTTCATCGAGGCGGCGCACTTCGCCATTCGCTATGAGGCCGTGATTCGCACGTATTATCAGCGCAAGCAGGCACGGACGCATCCCCTTGTGGCGCTGAAGGCCGTGGCCCATAAATTGGCGCGGGCCTGCTATCACATGCTCCGTGCGCAGGTGCCATTCGATCTGTCCCGCGCTTTTGGCTAGGCGCGGCAGAGCTGGGGGGAGCTGGGAGCTCGCAAAGGGGTTGAGGCCACACCTCGCACTCCCGATTAGCCCCGGTCTTCCCCCTTCAACTCCCTCGCCACTGGCGTGGGGACTGAGACGCCTCGACCGTGAGCCATGATGGGGTTGGCGCCAGCCCGCTGGTAGCCAGACGTCCTGTGCGTAGGTATGCTGGACACGGCCGGGAACCGACGGTTGTCTGGGGCACGAGGTGCCAGGGGCTGGAGTGGATCCCCGACGGGGCTCGCTCCCACGCCTTGATCCTGATGGGTGACTGGTGCGGCTCAAATCCGAGCTGACACTGCTGACGACGACAACCGGGATGCGACGGAGTCACGCGACCACCATGGCGAGGGAAGACGTCGTCGGAGACCTCGCCCCGTTTGTAGGATACGGAGGGCATGATCGGCTGTGCCCTCTTGACCGGAGCCTTCGAGATGGGCGACCCCTTTGATTCAACTTCTCCAATTACGGATATGGCACGCTGACGCCACGGCGCACCGCCGTGGCGTCAGCAATCTGTCAGGCGTCAGGTTAGGAATGGCCTACATTGGCCAACCAACCGGAGCCATCTCTATCCTGCCCTTAATCATTTTCCTACTTTCAAGAGCCATCCGTCGCCGCGCTCACAGAGATTGGGGCCTTTCGCCGTAATAGCAACTCTGATGAAGGTGTCTTTGGCCGAGGCGGGGATCTTGCCGCTGACTAAAAACCCATCGAAGTGAGGCGTCACAGTGACCGGGACGATTTCGTCCTTGATCATCACTGTAATGGTTTTGGGAAACGTCCCCTTGGATGCCACAAACGAAAATGCCGATTGCGGCGCGACTTCTGTATTATTGTCTGTTTGTGAGTAGGGCTTCGGCATGAACGTGGAAAACGATACAACGCCGCAACCACCCGAGCTGCTGGAGCCGGGAGGGGGTGAATCATAGCCGGCCCCGACCTCGCCGATGTTGCCGAAGGCACTCAGTACCATAACGATCGCTAGGGCATATCGAATATTCACGATGACACCTCGTTGTTGATTGTTGATAGTGGCCGGGATGGCGGAGGCCAAGGAGTATGACTTATTGTGTAGTCCCGGAGAGACAAAAAGCAAACCTCTGATGACTCGCAAGGACCAGGGTGAGCGGCTTGCTCGTTGGGGTGGAGACCTCGCACGTGGCTGACGGGAGCATCGCGGGTCTGGCTGACTGTTTCCCTCGAACCAAGCCCCGACGGTGGCCAAGCTGCTGGCGAATGAAGCCGTGCCAGAGGATGCGACCTGTAGCTTCAGATGGATAAATATAGCGGGAGTCTTTTATTGCAGTCGCCGCGCAAGCTGTCGAGGCGCCACCGCAGTTCAGTTTTCCACGCCCATGCCGATCACGATGAGGACCGCATAGTCTTGCTTTGTGCAGCCCTCGACCGGAGGCATGGCACCTCCTGGCGCGACGGGAAAGGCCGACTGCTTCGCACTGGCCGGGGAGCAGGAGCCACCTGCTGCTTCCGGTGTATAGCGCGCGGAACGGCAGGCGAGGTGGGTGACATCATAGAGTGTCGCGCCTTGATTGAGCTCCCAGCGCCGGTCGCCATGGCTGTCGGCGGGATGAATCGTCAGCACGGCTGTCACCTTGCGGGCGCCCGTGACCACATATTTCCCGGGAGGGAGCGGAACGGTCGGTTGCTCCATGATCAACCCATGTTCTTCGAGCCACCAGTCTGTCTCGTCGAATTTCCAGCGTGCTGGTGCGATGCCACCGGCCTCCTTCAACGAGTGATAGCGGTTTAGCTTCACGCCTCGAGGCCCTGGATCCAGTGGCCACAGCCCCCACAATTGCGCGCCATTTCCGGAGGTCGCACTCGGGTCTCCCAATGCGGCGATGTACTGTGTCGGTATTCGCTTGAACTTCGTCTGGTTTCCATCCGCGGCGTGCACCGCCGGCGCCACGACCACGATCGTCAGCAGTAATGCCAGTACCAAACATGCGCGGCGGATTCCGATTGTGCTGAGGGTTGACATCATTGTGCGACATTCCTTTCAGGACGGTTCAGCAACAGTCCGATCACTCTTATCTTTTAGCAGGGCAGCTATCCCGATATCCAGGACGAGCTCACCTTCGTGATGTGGACCGATACTTCAGCGAGGACTTCTTGGAAAGCATGTAGAAATATTGTGTCACGGTAGAGGAAAGGGGTTTCAGCCCCGGTCTTCTGCTCACGGGGCTCACAGTTCTATCCATTCTTGACAGTCTGCCGAAATGCTGTGGTAAGGTGAATGACTTGTTACAGCCATTTACGGTCACGCAGGCCTAACTTATAGGAGGGGAACGATGATGATCAGCAAAATCTCTCGTGGTGTCCTTATGCTCGGTGCGCTTGGGATGTTGGTGAGTGTTCCGGTGCTCAATGCGCAGCCATCCCCAGCCGGGAACGTGTTAGATTCCATTGCGCACGCGAAGGAGGCGGTGGAGCATGGCAAACAGGGGCACGCTGATGCCGTAGTGGCCCATGCGGAAAAGTCACGGAATCATGCCGAGCGGGGAGGGAAAAATCCCCATTTGGGCGAAGGGATCAAGCATCTGACTGAAGCCATCGAGCATGGAAAGGCTGGTCATGCCGACGTCGCCACGCAGCATGCCGAAGCAGCTCTGACGCATTTGAACGAGGCGAAGTAAGCCTCCACGCGATTCGGTGAGGGTGAGTTGATGATGAACGGGCAGGGGAGCAGTCTCCTGCCCGTTTCTGTTTGAGGAGGATTGTGGCGAAGGCGTGATGGGGTAGATTCCAGGTCGGCTATTGTTAGGAAGAATCATTCAGCAACGCATTGTCGTTGGGGGAACAGGGCATGATTAAGGTGGTGGATGGTAAAGCTGAACGGTGTTTCCTTACAGGAGGGGGTGGGCGTGCCATTTTTCAGGGTTCTGCGATAGGGTTTCGATCACGCACCTCATCTTTAACAAAAGGAACCGAACATGAACCAGATTGAAAAACGAGGCCGAACCTTCGACGCCTTATTCAATCCAAAACACTACGCGCCGTTTCTTGGTATTGGTGATGCTGACAAGTTTCGAGCGGTGTGGGAAAACCATCCCGATTATGTTTTTGCGAACATGGCGCATGCCGCATATGTCGATGATGATTATAATCAGGCCCTGTTCGCAAAATTAGGGGTGACAGTTAAGTCCTACGCAAGCGGGCCAAATTCTTTCGGCATCATCAGAGGCCGGCAGGCGATACTGGCACATTGGGATAGGGTTGCGGTCTTGTCATTTCGTGGAACCGAAGGGTCGGAACCGCTCGCCGTTCGAACTCCGGAGTTTTTGCGAAGAGTGGCTGATGCCGTCGGTATCGAACTCCCAGAGAAGTTCAATACGTTTTTGGCGACGGACATTCTTGACGATCTGAACTTCCCTCAAGTCCCATACAATGGCGCCGAGGTTCACGGAGGCTTTCTTGCCGCGACGACGGAGTTGTGGCCGAAGATTGAAGCCGATCTGAAGTCATCGCCAATCGCAGATTGTGTGGAATTCTATGTCACGGGGCATAGCTTGGGGGCGGCCATGGCTCTCATTGCAGGGATGACCCACCAATTTACCCGTATTGTGACCTTTGGCGAGCCGCGTGTGGGAAGACACATCGACAAGAATGGCCTCGCCGCCTCAACCCCCCACATTCGCTATGTCAATGGCCGTGATCCTGTGACGGCAATTGTACCGACCGTGCCTCCTTTCTCCTTTGAACATCATGGTGAAGAGCGATGCATTTCAGACTCGAAGAAGGATGACGACAACAGGCTCTTTGATCATTCGATCATTAACTATGCGGAGATTCTCGGGGATAGAGTGATAGGGTAGCGGCGATTGGAACGCGTGAAACGGGCGAGACTCTCTTCCTGTTGCAATGTCTTGACAATAGATTCATAAATAGATTTGGAGCAGGGTTGCGAGACCACGCATTTTTTGCAAGCGGGGAGCAGGTCTCTCTAGGATGAATGCAAATAGTTCAGGGCTGGGTGGAGGAGAACGAGCGATGCGAGTGATTGTGGTCGGAGGAGCCGGCACGATTGGATCAGCCGTGGTGGTGGCGTTGTCGGCCCGGCATGAGGTGGTCGTCGTTGGACGGACATCAGGAACTGTGCATGTGGATGTAGCCTCGCCGGAGTCGATTCGCGCGATGTTTCAGTCGGTGGGAACATTTGATGCGGTAATCAGCGCAGCGGGGCAGGCGAAGTTTGGAAGTCTTGATGAGCTGACGGATGCTGACTATCTGTTCAGCTTCTCGAATAAGCTAATGGGACAAGCCAATCTCGTGCGGATCGGTCGACAGTTCATTGCCGACGGCGGGTCGTTTACACTGACGACCGGTGTGTTGAGTCAGGAGCCAATCAAGGGGAGTGCCTCTATCAGCATGGTGAATGCCGGCCTTGAAGGCTTTGTTCGAGCGGCCGCGCTGGAGCTGCCGCGTGGGATACGAGTCAATGTCGTGAGTCCACCCTGGGTGACGGAAACTCTCGTGGCACGAAAGATGGACCCAGCGCCGGGCATGCCGGCTGCGCGTGTGGCGCAAGCCTACCTCGCAAGCGTCGAAGGGACGATAACGGGACAGACGCTTGATCCGCGAAGACTCCCCGGTACATAAATCCCATCAGCAAACAGTGGGTGAGGAGTGTATGGGTAACCGTTCAAACGCCGGAGGTTCCAATCTGTTTTCAGCAGAATCCCGCCGGACGTTTTATGAAGCCCATCCTTCGATAGCCTTGTTCATGCTCTTAGTCGTGTTGGCGGCGCCGTTTGCGGGACTCTATGTGGCGGGGCTGCTGGGTGTGGTGATTGGGGTGTTGGTTTCTGCCGCAGCCTATGTCCTGACGCCATGTCTCTGGAAGTGGATCGGCGGCTGACTCTGTGAGTCAGCCGCCTTCTTGAGTCGATTATTGCTGCTGGATGGCCGACAAGAGCCAGTGACCATCACGCACACGCATGAAGGTCCAGACTTCGACGGATTCCGTTACCGTGTCTTCACTTCCCTCAACCAGATAGCCGGGTTCTCCACGTGGGATTGTTGTGGAGACGGTGTAGTCACGGGCATTCCAGCGGAGGTCCACCGTGGCATAGTCGGTCGTGTCTTCCGACCAGGCTTCGCGGACGTCTCCCTTGAGTAACACGACGTCTTCCACATGGTTCCGGACCCCTTGACGATTATCCTCGGCCAGTGCCTCGCTGAAATAGCTGAACATTTCAGGCGTCACACGCTGCTGTAGCCCTGCCAAATCCTGTGAGCTCCAGGCGGATTGAATATTGGTGAGGAGTTGCTGAAAGGTGGACTTATCGTCTGTCGTCACGCTGTAGGCCTTCGTGTCTGGCTCATTCGTCGTGCTGTTGGCCGAAACGTCGAGGAGGCTCCCTCGGGCTGATGTGCTACGTGAGAGTCCGGTAAAGACCGGTGCCGGTGTCTGTTTGGACCGTCTGAAGAAATAGAATGCGCCTGCTCCAAGAGCCATCAGGAGGAGGATGAACCCAAAGGAGTTCCCTGATGTGGGTGCTGATGCTGATCCTGATTCCGCATCCGTGGTCTTGGCGCTGCTCTCCGTCGCGCCGAAGAGCATATGGCCGAGCCAGGTTCCAGCTAGCCCGCCGGCGATCCCGGCAAGTAAGGGATTGCGTTGGAACCACGAAGGGGATGTAGCCGGGGTGGGTTGAGCCATCGGACTGTTCGCGGTCTGTGGTGGCGGTGTCGCTGAAGGTCTGGGAGCGGTGGATTGCTCAATGGGCTTGGCGCCGTTCTCCTGATAGGTTCGTGATCCACGGCTTCCAAAGCCCATTGAGGAGTTTCCGCCGCGAGCCCCACTCGAAAATCCTCCGCCACCTCCTCGTGCCTTGGCGAATGACAGGGTCGGTAGGCCGATAAGCGAGGCGATGATGCAGACGACTATAAGCTTTGAACTGGTTTGCATAGATGTCCTTTCGAAAGAGGGTGCCACGTTCTGACAGGCCGAACCCTATCCTAGCAGTTTTAGGAGAAGAAAACCCAATATTTGAGCCGTGACTTGACGGGATCCCTGAATCTCAGCAACTCGGTGTCGGCGTCCGGTGGAACTCGGCGACGGTAGGAAACACGAGTGCCGCAAAATCCCAGTAGCGCATTCGGATCGCTTCGGAGTGGGTTCCCCCCTCGAAGAGAATTTCTTCGTCCCCTATGAGCGATTGGTCGACATAGACGGGAAGGCCATAGAGTGTCCCGAGCGGCGGCATGGCCCCGACTTCGCAGTCAGGAAAGAGTTGGGCTAGTTCTTCCTCGGTCGCAAGTCGGACGCGGTGGGTTCCGAAAATCCCGCGCAGGCGTTGAAAATCGATCTTCGCCGTGGCCGGCAGAACCATGGTGACGAATCGCTCCTGTACTTTCACGATGACCACCTTGGCCATGGATTGTTCCGGGAGATGAAGGCTTTCGGCAACTGCGCGCGCGCGATTTGTGTGAGAGTGAGCCAAGATATCGTAATGGACATGTTCGCGATCAAGGCGTGACTTCACGGTGCGTGGAATAGGCATGGCCATACCTCCTGTGGTGGCCGATTTCCAGGAGGAAGTCGGCTGGTGGACAAGACAATACGGACGAGGAAACTGCAGGAAGAGAAAAACTGATAGTCGGGATCATTCTCATGACTACGACTCCACGTAGCTCATGACAACCGGTAGGTATAATCTGAGTATAGTCTTTTTAACGTTTTTAGTAAATCCTCTGTAGGCCAATTACGCCAACTTCTCCTCAGGCGATTCCGTCTCGTGGGATACCATTGTCTCCGGCCTGGTTCGAATTCTAATGAGATGGCGGGTGGTGCAGTTGGTTGAGTCCGTCCAGGGCTGCGGTACGATAGCACTCGGCCATGGTGGGGTAATTGAAGACGTTATGGACGAAGTACTCCACCGTTCCTCCATAGGTCAGGACTGATTGTCCGATGTGAATCAACTCCGTGGCTCCGGCTCCAATGATGTGGACGCCCAGCAACGCATGCGTCTCGCGGTGAAAGATCACCTTTAAGAGCCCGTGGAGATCGCCGCTGATGTGGCCACGCGCCATTTCTCGGAAAAAGGCTCTCCCGGTGGCGTACGGAACATGGGCGGCAGCGAGCTCCTCCTCATGAAGGCCCACCATCGAGACTTCAGGAATGCTGTAGATGCCATACGGAATTACTTTGGGTTTATGCATGTCCGGTAGCTGAAACGCATGGCAGGCCGCGAGTCGCCCCTGTTCCATTGCGGTTGCGGCAAGCGCGGGAAACCCAATGACATCACCCACGGCATAGATGTGCGGAATGGCTGTTTGGTAATGGGCGTTCACGGATAGCTGCCCCTGTTGGTCTGTCATCAGGCCGATTGTCGATAAATTCAGGGTTTCGGTGTTCCCGATCCGCCCCATGGTGTAAAGCAGCATGTCGGCGGTTGCGGTCTCTCCATTTTGAAGGTGGACTGTCGGGCGGCCGCTGGCGTTGACGGATATGTCCAAGTATTCCTGGCCGAGTCGCATCGTCACCCGGTTGTGCTGCATCTGCGCCTCAAGTGCCTGCGCGATTTCCAGGTCCAAGAACCGCAAAATCTGCGTCCGCCGATCGATCAGGGTGACATTGATCCCGAATGCAGCCAACATTGAGGCGTACTCAGCTCCGATGACACCCCCTCCGATCACGATGATGCTGGTCGGGTTCATGGTCGTACGGAGGAAGGAGTCAGAGTCGCAAATGATCAGATCGTCAAACGGAATGTCCGAGGGACGGCGGGGTCGTGAGCCTGTGGCCAGTACGATGGCAGAGGCCTGGACCTGATCGACAGATCCATCCGATCGCGTCACATTCAGGGTATGTGGGTCGAGAAAAGCAGCTGTGCCTGGAATGATGTCGATATGGTTACGTTGTAATTGATGAGTGATCACAACGACTTCGGTCTCGATGACCTGAGCTTTGCGGGTCATCAGGTCGGGGAGGGTCAGTTGCCTGGTGAGTGCTGTACCCAACTGGGCCAGCCCTCGTCGATGTAGGCCATGGATGTACTCAATGGTATCTTTGAGGGTTTTGCTGGGCAACGTGCCGGTATTGAGCGAGGCGCCACCAAGTTGCCGGGCCTTCTCAATGATGGCCACGCGCTTGGAAAGTTTCGCCGCTTGGACCGCCGCTTTCTGGCCTGCTGGTCCACTGCCGACGACCACCATGTCATAGAAACGCATAAAGATGGACCTGCATGAGTTCCGTAAGTCTGTCGCAGGTACGATATCGTGGACGCTTGTTCTCGCCAAGAAAATAAAGAAGATGTATGAACCCTATCCCTGAACGACCGTTTTACGAAGTTAACCCAAGAGGTCGTTGACGATTTTAGCGGGTGTCTGGGAGGGAGCGAAGGGTGCTGATGAAACACCATCGGCTGATTGCGAGACGCAGTAGAAAATAGGTTTCGCGACAGGGGCACCTTTGTCCCAATTGGTGCGATCCGTAATCATGAACAGGCGTTGTATGGCTTACGCGAGGCGACGGTTGCGCATCGCATCTGAGAGGCTGATCCGTTTCATGAAGCGGTCGGGTATTGGTTGTAGCACCCCGATGCTCGGCAGGTGCTGCGCTGTTTCAGCGTGCCACGTGGGGTGGCCGTGATGGCTGGCGGCACAGTGGAGCCGACAGCTACATCCGTTACACGTGTGGCGGAGGGCGGATCGGAGACCAACAGGATTTGTTCGAATCGGTTTCTCAAGAGGGAGTTCAAGACGGTACCCGATGAACCGACGGTGACGATTTGTGATCAGAATCGATTTCGCTATGCAGAGGATACGCAACTTCGTATGCCGGGTCGTCCGGATCTCCTCCACCACACGGATGAGAATACGCTCCTATGTGTCTCGACGTAATGTGGCTGCAAGGTGGGTATGGTGCCTCAATCCATGGTCTTGCAGTGTGACTTGCCGACCTCTTGCATGAAGGTCTGGCAGATTGTATGGTGAAACTTATGTTGCCGGTTCGTTTGATCAGAGGGGCTTCCGGAGTGGGCATCATGATCGCGTTGAGTCTGTGGGGGACGCTCTCCTATGCAGACACCACGAAACACGGATCCACTCCAATAGGACCAGCGCACGCTGGTCTAGAGGGACCATCTGCTCCTGCAAAGACAGGAGAAGTCGAATTGAGGCAGACCCCATCCGGTTCACTGGTAGGGGAGAGTGGCATGGCATTGCGGACAACCCCGGCCCTTTCGACAGAAATTTCGGTGAGTGGTCTGACGTTGGTTCCCTATGTCGCAGCAGGGTTTGGCGGCGGCTATGTCACGGAGCGTGATCGCGTGCTCCACACCGTACCGTCGGCCTCATCACTTTCCAGTCCAGCCACTGTAGGCGTGAGAAGCCTGTTCGGGCCGCACCTCGTTCCAAACGAAGTCCACCTCGGCATTCGCTTTCCATTTTGATCCAGCCCTAAGTCGGCGGCTCTTTGCCAGAAGTCCTTTTGATCTGACCCATTCAGAAGAAAGGTGTTTCATGAAACAGGGGTATCGTCTCGTTCTAGTCGATAAAGACGGTGTGCTCGTCAGTGAATTTCAATTGACGGAGAGTGCTCTCAGTCAGCCGGAGGTCTTTGTGGGGAAGTTGCGGGAGGCGATTGAGTCGGTCGAAGAGGAGGAGCCGTAAGGCTGGTCTTGGCAGACGGCAACCCACATGACGATGGGCAGGACAGCTGCCTGCCCACCGTGACCTAGATCACTTCGCAACTTTTAAGAGCCACCCGTCCGCACGCTGACAGAGGGTAAGCCCTTCAGCAAAAATGTCGACCCGGACATAAGATCCCGTCGCGCTGGCAGGCAGCTTCCCTTTGACCAGATACCCATTCCCTTGCGGTGTTATCGTGATCGGGACCTTTTCATCCTTGACAGTGACCTTCAGGCTGTCGATACGGGTTGCCTTCGATGCCAGGAACGAAAAGTCTGATTTTGGCGCCGTCTCGTTACCCTTCTCATAGGAGTATGGAGCTGGCGTAAAGGCAGAAAAGATCACATCCGCACAGGAGCCCTCTGCGGTGCCGATGTTCGGACTGGCATCGTACGCGAAGACCTGGCTCCCAATACCACTGAGACTTACGACCAACACGAACTGTACAAGATTACGCAGAGTCACGATTATGCCTCTCTAATAAGTAATGTGGATGGTTAGGCCTATAGTGATAGAGTCCCAGTATTTTCCACGTCTGAAAGGGAAAAAACAACCCCCTTCCTCTCGGCTTGGTCCGGAGGTTTGGTGGAGATGGGGAACCCATCTGCAGTGTTCAGAGAGGATGTGGATGGTGAGTTTACTGATGTCCTACTGGTCTTGGAAAAGGCTGCCTGGTCCATGAGAGAAAAGAAGGCTGTTTGTGGGACGGAAATGGGACAATGGTGACAGGAGGTTATATTGGTCCTCACCAGTGAGATCGATGAAACCGGCAAGACTTCGTTCCGAGGCCTCACCAAGTCCTGACGTGACTCGATAGGTGTCACGCCCGCCTTCGTCCACAAATACTGCCCAGCCGCTGTGGTCAGCTTTCCCAAGACCGGTTGTGCGATCGAAGGCATAGACGTCATGACTGGTTCCCGCGTCGATGGTCAGACTGATGCCATGGTCCCAGGCCACTCCCGCATTGTAATAAGGCCCGGTGGATCCATATCGATCATCTCCCTTCTGATCGATGAACAGTGCCACGCCATAATGGGCGGAGGCACCATGGCCGTAGCGGGCGGCTTGATACTCGTCCTCGCCATTGAGGTCGAGCAAGATTCCTGCGCCAAAAAAATATCCCATTCCCTGTGAAAAGTTTGCGCTTTGATATCGATCATGCCCGGTTAGATCTATCAACAGACCCATGCCACCGGCTAAGCTTTGGTCAACCCATTGAGAGTGTGTGGTCAGGACGCGTGAGCCGGCGCCTGTGCCGAGGCCAAAGCAGTCGTATTGAAACTCCTGATCGCCGGGTTTCGACTCCGGAGCCTCGTGGGCGTTGTAGGCGCTGGGAATGACCTCACCGCATTGGTACTGATCATCGCCTTCAGTATCAATGACGGCACCGAGCCCAAGAGGTCCTCCAAACCCGATGGCAAACCCATGGCTCCTATAGTGATCGCTGCCTGCCGTATCGATCAAGAGTCCCCATCCCCCAATCGCCGCTCCCTGCGTCAGTCGGTTGCCGTGGTACTGGTCATGTCCCTTAATATCGACCAAGATGCCTAGTCCGCCCAAGCCCACTCCACCTGATCCTAGAGAAAGTTCATAGTGGTCGTCACCGGATTGGTCGAATAGAAGTCCGACACCGAGTCGGCCTGTGGCTATTCCCAACGGAGATCCGGTGTAACGGTCATTGCCTGCAAGATCGATGACCACGGCATTCCCATAGCGGACGTCGTACGATGCACCGATGACACCGCGATATGAATCGTCCCCGCCAAGATCAACAATGAGCGCAACGGGCTCCTCCAATTGATAGCTGTTTGGACCTGGGCCTCCAATGACGATGAGCCCTTCGGATGTATCCTGCACCAATCTGACGTCGCCGGTGATGCCAGGGGGAATCTCTGTCGGAGAGACCGGCTCCGAGAATGCTACGGCCAGTTGTTCGAGCCACCGCGCATTGGTCAACTGTGCCAGTATTTGGCCTGCGGCAAGGAGGTGCTCGGACTTCACTCGCTCTTTCAAAAGCTCTGCAAACCGAGTGTTCGCGAGGACTTGAGGCATAGTGACGTCGGAGAGTACAGAGATTTGCGGCGTATAGGATTCTGCCAGTGTTCGTCCGTGTTCGAAGAGGAAGGTACGTTCCGGATCGGAAAGCCCAGCCAGTGCAATCTCCCGATGGAGCGCGGCTTGGTGAAAGGTTTCCAGAATGAAGTCCATTGTGTCACGACGATGTGAGCCGGTAGGGATGGGGAGCGGTGTCATCGGTGCAGAGGGCTGATGCATGCCGGTCGCGAGCCTATCGAGGAGGGCAGGAAGGTCAAGCGGACTAGTGGCTGCAAGTTCCGCGACGAGGAGTCCATGGTGTTCCAAATGCCTCATGCCTTTCCAGGGGTTTTTCAACGTGTCCGTGACCGCCTGCTGCTTGTACTTGGCTGATCGTGCGTCCACCGTTTGATGGGAGGCGGTGATGGTGTGGTGAGCCTCACGAGATGTGGATTGGAGGAGGTCTTGGACAACGGGACCAACTCGATCAATCACCGGCTCTCTGATGGCGGGTGAGGAGGTGGACAGGGAAAGGAGAGAAGAGGAGACTTGATTACTGCTGTTGCATCCGACCATGAAGAGCGGCAGGATCAGTATGAAGCACCTACGCATCAAATCCTCAATGCCGGATCATGTCTAAGTTTAACCAATACTGTCATGGCTGGAGTGTATCAATAGGGATTGCATAGGAACAGTTTGTTTCACGAAATGGATATGGCGCCTGGTTTCGGCTATCCGATTTCTCTCCGAGGTCTGAGAGTCGGTGTCGTCTTGGACTCTGAGTGGAGTGGGGATGGCTTGATCTGTCCGACCAATCCGATTAGTCGCTCGGTGGTTCGAAGTGGCCCGAAGGGCGTTGTTGCCAGGGGACGGTAGCTTGCCGCGATTGTTTGACGAGACTCCGGAGGCTCATCTCGGCCGCCCGCAACAATTTGGGATCGCCTGATTGCATGAGCGTTGTGAGGAGAATATAGAGTGACCGGTCTGCTCGTGAACCACACAGGATTCGATCTGTCACCGGATCACGCTGACTACGGTCAGGTTCCTCTCCCTCATCGTGGTCTGTGAATAGATGCTCAAAGGATCTGGGGCTGTCAAATAGCCAGGACGGGGGAACGCGGAGAGCACAGGCCAGTGCTTCGATCATACAGGTCGTCGGGTCCGCTTGATCCGCTTCGATCTGTTCCAGAAGGCTGGGAAAAATGCCGGCCGCGTCTGCGAGAGATTCGATCGACAGCTTTCGTTTGAGCCTCCAACCCTGAATGCATGGCCCTATCGGCATGGGGTGATAATACACAACCGAGCAAATCGCTTCAAGGAAGCGCTCAGGATACGGATTGATTAGCGTTTAAAAACAATGCCTTATAAGGCATTCCAGATTGGCTATGAGATCGGGTATAATGCGCGCTCTCGTTCCAGAGTATCTGTAAGGAGGTTGGATCCATGTTAGGAACCGATATTCGCGGGATCATGGCTGAGGAGGAAGAGGTGCAGCGTCGTCAAGAGGCGCTCAAATCACTCATGACGATGAGAGCCAGGCAGCTTCGAGAATCGCTAGATGATCGAATCAAGCGAGCCAGGAGCAGTGGGGATTGGACACAGTTGTCCAAACCAGAATGCGCGAGTCTGCATAAACAAGAGAAGGCACACCTGAAGTCTCAGCTTGAACAGCTTCAGTTTGAGCAGACTCGGACCAGGGGAAAACTCACGGCTCTGAAGCGTGCCAAGGCGAGGGCTCAGCGTATTCGTGCGGCGGAAGCGGCGTCTGAACGAAGGCGCCGGTGAGTGACGACCTCATCTGGTTAGGTCGGTTCCCTTTCGGCGCGCAGTCGGGGTCATCATAGTGGATACTGGGCCACACCCCAGGCCCTTGTCTCGTGCACAGGGCTCTTTCATCCGGCAGCTGCTGCGAGAAAAACAAGTCCGATCAACCGAGGGCGTCTTCGTGGTGGAAGGCGCCAAGCCGTGTTATGATCTGATCTCCCAACATCCCCAGGCGATACAGAGTCTCCTCGTATCGCCTCGTTACCTTCGTACTGAGACCGACGGGGATCGGAGCAGGCGCTCCAGCTTAGGGGCGCGACAGTTCGTGTGCTCGGATCCTGCCTTTGAAAAACTGACAGATGTGGAGATGCCTCAAGGGATCCTGGCCGTGGTCCGGCAACCTCAGTGGAACGAGGCGCAGGTACTTGGGCGATCACGCGTTCTGGGTATCTATGGAGATCACCTGCAAGATCCGGCGAACGTGGGAACGATTATCAGGACAGCCGCCGCGCTGAATCTATCCGGCGTCTGGTTGAGCCATGACTCCGCCGATCATTTCAGCCCCAAGGTTGTCCGTGCCACAGCTGGTACGCTCCTGAGGCTGCCCGTTTTTCGGACAGCGGATCTTCAGGCAGTGAGGTTGTCTGAATGTAGAATTTATTCAGCGGTCCTGTCGTCGGCTGATAAAGTTCCCATTAGGGAGATTCAAACCATACCCAGCCGACTCCTGGTCGCTGTTGGCAATGAGGGCGCGGGGCTATCATCCGAAATCATGAAGGCGTCTCAGGTCAGATTTTCCATTCCATTGGCCGAGGGGGTCGAGTCATTGAACGTGGCGGCGACCGTGGCGATCTCCGCTTTCTACTTCAGTGGATTGCCGACTGACTCCGGTGTACACCAAGAGAAGTCGCCACCGTCGGCGTAGACATTTGAAAGTCAGATACATTCAGCCTAGGATAGTGTGAGAAGGGGCGGGGGATGCTGAGACAAGGAATGAGAATGGCAAGAGGGTTTGCCCTAGTGGTTCTTTGTGCGGTGAATGTTGGATTGATTGCGACTTCGGTGTCTGCGGAATCCGGGAACCAGGTGTACGGTCTTGAGACAATTGTTGATCTGGCTTTGACGAAGAATCCGGTGGTCTCCATCGCGGAAGGCACGATTGAACAGCAAAAGGGTCAGCAGACAGCTGCCGGTGCCTATCCCAATCCGACTGTGTCCAGCAATGGCGGTCGTGGGAGGCTTAGAGACACGACCGTGGGACCCCCGGAGAATATTCAGTCGCTCACTGAATATAGCGTGACGGTCGGGCAGCCGGTCGAATGGCCGGCATTGCGTGCGGCACGGCAACGAGTGGCGGATCTTGGTTTGGCCACAGCCAGCGTCGGGATGTTGGAAACCCGGTTGAATCTGGCCTCGCAGGTCAAAGTCGCATTCTATGATCTGCTGTTGGCTCAACAGGAGGCTGATCTGGCTCGGCAGAATCTCGATACCGTTGAAGGTGTGGCCCGAATCGTCAAGGCACGCGTCAAATCCGGCGAAGCTCCACAGTTTGAGTCCATCAAAGCAGAGGTTGAAGTCCTAAAGGCCCGTCAACAACTCGCTCGTGCTGACAATTTCGTTCGGATCAACCGGGTTGCTGTTGATACCTTGACCGGCGGTGTGCTCGGCCCGGCGTATTCGGTCTATGGCGAGTTCAGAAACATTCCTCGAGAGTTGCAGATTGAAGGTCTCATGACTCGAATGATGGATCAACACCCCACGATCCAGCGCTTGTTGAAGTCTGTCGAGCAATCGGATTGGAAGATTCAATTTGAACGGCAGGCACGGGTACCAACCATCACGGTCAATGGGAGCTATTGGCGTGAAATCGGCCGGGAGGCGTTTCAAGGAGGTCTCTCGATACCGATGCCGCTATGGTATCGGCGTCAGGGAGAGATTGCCGCGTCATTAGGAGTGAAACGTCGGGATGAGGCAGAGCTGCTTCGGATGCGCAATGAGCTCGGGCGAGCCGTCTATCAGCATTATCAAGATGTCCAAACGACGGCCGAGTTGATCGATGTGTTTGACAAGGGCCTCTTGAAGCAAGCACAGGAAGCCTTGCGGCTCGCACGGTTTAGTTTTCAACAGGGGGCCTCAAGTCTCTTGGAAGTGCTTGACGCTCAGCGGGTCCAGCGACAAATTTTACTCGACTATGCCCTGGCGCGGCATGACCTTTCCGTCTCGTTGGCCAGGCTGGAACAAGCTGTAGGGGGAACGTTGTGAACGCTCGGTTTCATGCTATCCAACCTCGGTCGTCGTATCTCAATCGAGGACTATGGAGTGTGTTGTTCAGCGTGATGATACTGGATGCAGGCTGTGATGGAACACCGAGTGATGTGGTGGCCAGTAAAGAGCCGGCTGCCGTTTCCACGCCAGGGCGCATCACGTTGTCAGCGGAAGAATCGTTACGGGTGGGGGTAGTGGTTCAGCCGGTTGTCCGCAGTGACTTCCGGACACACCGAGACTTTCCAGCGATCGTGCAGCCTAATCAGCGGAACATGGCGGAGATCACCACCTTGGTCCGTGGTAGAGTGGTCGAAGTGTACGCTGACCTTGGGCAGGAAGTGAAAGCGAACGCGCCGCTGGCGATCTTGTACAGCAGCGAGCTGGGGCTGGCGCAGTCTTCGTATCTCAAGGCCAAGGCCAAGCTCCATGTTGCTGAGCAAGCCTTCAATCGTGCGCAATTTCTCTTGCAGGAGCAGGTGATCGGTGAGGCCGAGCTGCAACGGCGTCAAGCGGAATTGTTGAGCGCTCAAGCCGAGGGCAATGAATCGCATGACCGGCTTAAGTTGCTCGGCATGAACGAGGAAGAATTTAACCGGCTTGATCGTAGCCGGAAGATCCGCTCGGTCGTTCCGATTGTGGCGCCGTTCGGCGGTCGGATCATCGGGCGCAAGTTGACACGTGGTGAGGTCGTTGAGACAACGGAGAACTTGTTCGTGATCGCGGATCTCTCGGAGGTCTGGGTGCTCGCGAACATTCCGGAAAAAGACATTCCATTCGTCCATTCCGTCCATGCTTCCGGTGGCACCCAGGTTGACGTCCGGATCAATGCCTATCCGAAAGAGGTGTTCAAAGGGATGATTACGTATGTCGGCGATGTGTTGGATCCGATCACACGGACCATGCAACTGAGGATTGAATTGCCGAACCAAGATGGGAGGCTCAAGCCGGAAATGTTCTCCACCATTCGCCTCTTTTCCGAGTCACAGCCGGATCGCTTGGCAGTGCCGGAGGCGGCGTTGCAACGAGATCAGGGCCGGACCTTCGTCTTTGTGCAACGCGGGGCGAATGAGTATGAAATGCGAGAGGTGCACATCGGTGAGTCGAATGGTACGCTGACGTCCATTCTTAGCGGACTGAACGAAGGAGAGCCGGTGGTGACGCACGGTGCCTTTATCTTAAAGTCTGAGTTGTTGAAGAAACCCGTCTGATGGTCTCACGCCTCCTTGACATTTCTCTCCGTCAACGCCTCCTCATCATTATTTGCGCGGTCTTGCTCGGAGCGGGCGGGGTCTATGCCTTTCGGACAATTCCGATCGATGCCTTTCCGGACGTCACCAGTGTTTTAGTGCAGGTCGTGACCAAGGCGCCAGGTCTTTCGCCGACGGAAGTCGAGCGTCTCGTGACCTATCCGATCGAGTTGCAACTCACGGGTGTCCCCTCCCTCACGGAGATGCGTTCTCTGACAAAGGTAGGGCTGTCGCTCATTACGATCGTGTTTGACGACTCCATGGATATCAACTTGGCACGGCAATTGGTGTTGGAACGATTGCTTGAAGTGGAGGAACAACTTCCTCCCGGTGCTGAACCGATGCTGGTGCCGAACAGCACTGGCTTGGGTGAGGTGTTTCAGTATTACTTGGACTCGCCTCGAGGGGCTACAGCCGATGCCGAAGCGGAACATCAAAACTTAATCGCGCAGCGTACGATCCAAGACTGGGTCATTCGCCCCATTCTGAAAAGTACGCCGGAGGTGATCGACGTCAACTCGATGGGTGGGTACGTCAAGCAGTATCAGGTGTTGGTTGAGCCTGGGCTCTTGCGAAAATATAACTTGACGCTCCGAGACGTCTTTGATGCCGTGGCAAAGAATAATGCGAACGCCGGTGGAAATATTCTGGAGAAACACGCGGAAAAATACATTGTGCGGGGGACTGGGCTGATTCGCTCAATTGAAGATATCGAGCGCATCGTGGTGCGGGAAACCGGAGGGACTCCGGTCTATGTCTCGGATGTAGCGCAAGTGGTGATTAACCATGCGGTTCGGCACGGTGCCACGGTGCTGAATGGGGACCGTGAGGTGGTGAGCGGCATCGTCCTCATGCTGAGGGGCGGGAATGCTCGGGATGTCGTCCAAGGCTTGAAGGCTCGTGTGGAGGAGATTCATTCAAAAGGTCTGTTGCCGAATGGATTGCGGATTGTTCCGTTCTACGATCGGATTGAACTGATTACCGAAGCGTTGAACACCGTCTATAAATCACTGGCGGAAGGGGTTGTGCTGGTTGTTGTCGTTTTATTCCTCTTTCTTGGCAATATCCGTAGTGCGCTCATCGTTGTCGGAACGCTCGTCTTGGCGCCGCTTGCCACATTTATCGTCATGGGACAGATTGGGCTGACTGCCAATCTGATGTCGCTCGGAGGACTCGCGATTGCGATCGGAATGATTGTCGACGGCTCGGTCGTCGTCGTGGAAAACGTCTACCGCCACCTCTCGCACCATTCGGCCGCCACAATGCCGAGGTTGCAGCTTGTCACCAGTGCTGTGAAGGAAGTCGGGCAACCGGTTGTGTTCGGCATTCTGATCATTATCCTGGTGTTTCTCCCGCTCCTGTCGCTCCACGGCATGGAAGGCAAGATGTTCAAGCCGCTGGCCTATACTATTATGATCGCGCTCCTAGTATCCCTTCTCCTCTCGCTCACGCTGTCGCCGGTCCTCTGTTCGCTCGCCTTGAGGCATGGCAGTGAAGAGGATCCGTGGATTGTGAGAATGGCGAAGGCGATCTATGCGCCTGCTCTTCATTGGGCGCTTGGACATCGAGTAGCTGTGTTGGCGATGGCCATTGGGGCTCTCATCGGTGCTTTGTCGTTGGTGCCGTCACTTGGAACGGAATTTATCCCAACTCTGAACGAGGGATCGGTGGCGCCACAGACGATTCGGCTTCCCAGTGTATCGCTACCCGCCTCCATCGAAATCGAGAAACGGATGCAGCAGGCGATCATGGAGTTTCCGGAAGTGGAGATGGTCGTCTCCAAGATCGGTCGAACGGAACTGGGCAACGACCCGCAAGAACCGAATGAGAGCGATCCCGTCGTTCGGCTCAAGCCATTGGATCAATGGACGACGGCCAGGACCATGCCTGAGCTCATGCAGAAGTTCCGTGAACGGTTGACATCGGTCTCCGGGGCGACATTTTTGATCAGTCAGCCGATCCAGCAGCGAGTCGATGAATTGATTTCTGGCGTGCGTACGGAAGCCACAGTGAAGCTGTTTGGCGACGATCTGGAAACCCTTCGGAATAAAGCGCAAGAGATTGCCGAAGTACTTGAAGCCGTCCGAGGTGTACGAGACATCAAGGTGGAGCAGTTGTACGGACAACCTTATCTCACCATCGATATCGACCGCAGCAAGATTGCCCGCCATGGAATCAATGTCGCCGATGTGCGGGAAATCATCTCCACAGCCATTGGGGGAGACGTTGCGACCCGCGTCTATGAAGGCCAGCAACGGTTCGATCTTGTCGTGCGGTTTCCAAAAGCGTACCGAGATAGCGTCGAAACGATCAGTAATATTAAAGTGAGCGACCGGGCCGGTGCACTCATTCCCCTGGCCGATCTTGGCACTGTCCAGTTGGGAGAGGGACCTGGCCGCATCAGCCGAGAGCAGCTGCAACGGTACGTCTCGATCGGATTCAATACCCTTGGACGGGACATCGGGAGTCTTGTAGCCGAAGCGCAACAAAAGATTGATGAGCGCGTGACGCTGCCGACTGGGTATCGAGTGACGTGGGGCGGATCATTTGAAAATATGGAGCGGGCGATGGCGAAGCTACGAGTCATCGTGCCGATCACTATCGTACTGATTTTCTTTCTCTTGTATTCCACCTTCAACTCTCTTCGGCAAGCGACGCTGATCATCTTGAACCTGCCCTTTGCCTTGATCGGTGGGATTGTGGCACTCTGGCTGACAAAAGAATATCTTAGCGTGCCGGCCTCTATCGGATTCATTAATCTGTTCGGTGTGGCTGTGCTGAACGGCATCGTGCTTGTCTCGTATATGAATAAGCTGCGGGAAGATGGGCACAGTCTTGATGAAGCCGTGACATCTGGGGCGTTGCTCCGATTGCGCCCGGTCTTAATGACTGCGCTGGTTGCGCTATTGGGGCTTGTCCCGCTCGCATTTGCACGAGGAATTGGGTCAGAGGTTCAGCGTCCATTGGCGATCGTCGTTATCGGCGGACTTGTGAGTTCAACCCTGCTGACTTTGATCATGTTGCCGGTTCTCTATCGGTGGCTGGAAGGTCGAGTACAGGATCCGAGGCAGGCGGGAGGGCCACCGACCGGATCGGGGGGTGAGCTGTCCCATACAGTGGGTGACCAGCACCATGGAAACGGCGAACCAGGGTTCACGCGCCCTCCTGGTGAGATCTCATCGGCGTGATGGATAACTCATCAGAAAAGGTCGGTCTTGCTATGTGGAAGGTACTCATTCAAATGGTTGCTGCGGTAGGAGCCATCATCGTGGGCAGCCAGCTCGCGATAGCAGCGCCGAAGGAGACGAGCCAGCCGAATGTTGATCAGATCAACGGGAGAAAGATTTTCTCCAAACATTGTGCTGGTTGCCATGGGCCAGAGGGAAAAGGCGACGGATACCTGTTACTGGGGCCTGACCCAGCCAATCTGACGAGACCTGCCACTAAGAACAAGTCTGATGCGCTATTACTGGAGACAATTCATGAAGGCAAACCTAATATGCCATCATGGAAAGGCCGCTTGTCTGAAAACGAGAGTCGAGCAGTCCTGGCTTACCTCCGGGCGTTGAAGAAATAATCCTCAAAGCAGTTTCCGTACAGCTCGCAAGAGTTCTTTCAACCGCCTCAGATTCATGCGACGTGGTGAGGAGCTGCGAGTTTCCTGCAAGTGCCGCCGCCACATGGATTGTGATATGCCAATAAAAATGATTCTAGCGGGTAGGCGGAATGTGGTGCCGAGGGACAGAATCGAACTGTCGACACCAGCCTTTTCAGGGCTGTGCTCTGCCAACTGAGCTACCTCGGCACGGTACAGATGATGAACGCGACGGCATCATACCAAGGTCACACCCCAGACTTCCACATCTTTTGTAAGCCATCATGTTCAGGCCGGTAAGGCGCTGCTACAGCTGACTACGGGCCCGCTGTTACGAGCAAGACTCTGTTGAACGGACTGATGAAGTGATAGCGGGCTGTTAGATGGGAGAGATGTGAAGCTGATGAGCGTGTGCCATGAGTTTCTGGCGATTTGGGACACCCACCTTGTCAAAAATGTTTGTCAGATGGTGTCGGACGGTGCTGTCGGAAATAGATAACTGGTGGGCAATATCCTTGTTAGATAGACCTTGTTTAACAAGTCCGATCACTTCTCGTTCGCGCTCCGTCAATGCATCAGGCCAACCTGTTTGCCGTAGGATTGGTTTTAACGGCGCCTCAAAAGGATTTGGGGAATCTCGATAGGTTGTCGTATGGTCTTCAGTGTCAGGAGAGCGATGTGATGGTGGGAAGAGCGCCTGGATTGCGGCAATAATAACAGCGGGTGGGTGGATCTTGAGGATCACTCCGTCAATGCCGTATTCAAGTGCTTCGCGTACCGGATCTTTTTGTTCAAATCCGCTCAATAGCATTATCTTGCTGTGGGGGATGGAATCGCGGAGCTGTTTGATTCCATCTATGGCATCCCGCTCAGTTTCCGTGTCGACAATGATGACATCTGGTTGACAGTCGGCAATAATCTCAGGGGCAGTCAGGCGTTGAATGGGTGTTCCTACGATCCGGAAGTTGTGGGTGCTCTCGAGAATCGTCCGCAATCCTACCCAGATAAGCGACTGACCGCTGAGAATGGCGACCTTCGTGAAAGAACCAGCGCTTATGGCCATGATACATCCCTCCCGACTCTGGTCAACCGCTTGGTGCCCCATGCGGACCTAGATTAAATACCTATATCATGTCGGTAGCAGATATTGCCGTATGTGCCACTGTTGATGGTCGGCATTTACAAATTCTTCAGAAAAACGTTGAGATGCTAGCTAAGGGCCCTCTTGCTCTGTACGCGCGCAGATTTGCAAGATACGGAGCATCTGCCAGTTGAGCAAGCCGAGAACCTTGTGACAATTGAAATTGAGCCGCGCGTGATCCGAAGCCGTTCGAATTCCACATCTGAGCTCCTTGCTTTGTCACTAGGAGCTAGAGTGGAGCATTTTGCTTTTTATCATAATGCCTGCCAGATAGCCAGATCCAAAGTACTAGATCGCTAGATCTAAATTACTAGATAGCCAGATCTGAATTACTAGATAGCAGAATCTAAGTTGCGTACAAACGGATCTAATTAAATATTTACTTGATAGGTATTTGAATTTAAAAATAAAAATATTTCATTGAAGAGGATCGGCAATTTCAGAAGTCGAGAGAGGCACGTGTCATAAGTGTTTCACAATGAAACACTTATTGGCGTATAGCAATCACGTTCTGATCCAATTCAGGTGATAGAAGTCCTTGTTTCTTGAGGTTTAGAGAGTCGAGTGAGCAGATGAAGAGATGTCCTCCATCCCATGAGTGTTAGTTATCTCCCACCGCTCAGCGAGGCATTAGGCTTAGTAGGACAAACGTGCTAGCGGGAAGTATGTGATCGCACATAAACCAGACATATGTCCGATGGTCATGAGGCAGATGCCCCTGTATAGCTGTCAAATTGGTTTGGGGTGGATGGGACTCACAGGGCGAAGCTATGTCCGCATTCAATTCGCGACAGGAATCGATGAAACAAGAAGAAGGGGTCATCCCAAGGGACGAGTCTCTCTGGTATGCCCTTCAAACCCGCGCTCGTCATGAAAAACAGGTTCGCGACCGGTTAGCGGCAGCTGGGATGGAGCCATTGCTGCCGTTGAGTCGGCAATACCGTCAGTGGTCTGATCGGAAAATGTTGACGACTGTGCCGCTCTTCGGCGGGTACTGTTTCGCAAATTTTTCAGTAGCCAGGATTCGGAATGTCCTTCAGATACCCGGTGTGTCCAGAATAGTTGGCCCCACAAAACCAGAGCCTATCCCTGATGAGGAAATTGCTGCTTTCCAGCGGCTCTCCTGTGTCGATCGGATGGTAGAACCCTGTGACTACTTGATTGAAGGTGCATGGGTAGAAGTTGTGCGAGGGCCGCTCACCGGACTTCGTGGCCAATTTGTCAGACCAAATAAGCATCATGGGTTGGTGATTCGCGCCACACTCATTCAGCAAGCTGCGCTGATTCACATAGAAGCTGATGAGGTTGTGCCGATGCGGTGAGTTTCTTACCCCCGTAGCGAACTATTAGCTAGCACTAGAACAGACCCTGGTGGTGGCCGAGATGGCCAAGTGCACATTGACTCGAGAGCAGAAGAAGGAAGCACTACTCAAGCTTGATGCCGGGTGCAAGGCCAGAGATGTCTCTCGTGAGCATGGGGTATCCGTGCGGACGCTGTATCGGTGGCGTGCGAATGTGATGCGGAACCGGCAACGCGTCGATGGTAATGAACGGTTGCGGACGCTGGAAATCGAACATCGACGATTACGACAGCGATTTGCCGAACTGACGCTCGATTACGCCACGCTCAGGGCGGCATTGATGAAAGATGTCAAAGGAGACTGTTAGCGTATGAAAACTGCGGATGGGATCTATCACATACAGGGGAACGTCATTGGGATCATGAAATCTATGAGGCATTTGGTGGTCCTCGTGATGGCCTTGGAGCTTGTTGCTTGTGCTGGATCACTGCCATCGTCGGATATTGTTACTGAGGCCAATAGTGCGACCATGAAACAATTTCTCTTGGGGCCTGAGGATATCCTCGAAATTGCGGTGTGGAAAAGCGAGGAACTGACCCAAAAGGAAGTGGTGGTGAGGCCTGATGGAAAGATTGGAATTCCGTTGATCGGAGATGTGGATGCCAGCGGTCGGACGGCCGATGAACTTGCAAGTCATATTGCAGGATTGCTCAAGAAGTTTAAGGAAAATCCGTCGGTCTCGGTGAAGGTCAGAGAGGTCAATAGCTACTATGTATATGTCCTGGGAGATGTGGCAAAGCCGGGCAAGTATCAGCTGAAGTCTCAGGCAACCGTATTGCAAGCTCTCGCAATGGCGGGGGGGTTCACACTCTATGCAGCAAAGAACAAGATGCAAGTCCGGCGCACGATCGTTGGTCAAGATGGTGTCTCCAAAGATTTCACGATTCCTGCCCGGTATGATGACTTGATGTCAGGAAATGGAGTGATCAAAGACTTTGTCCTGAAGACAGGAGATCTTGTGGTGGTACCGACTAGAGCGTGGTAACGAGGCATGGGATGGACACGAGACGCGCTCAAAAGTTGCTTCACTCTGGCTACTGCCTGTGGAATGGTGCTGGTGGGTTTCTCTCTGGGGTATGCACAACACTCTCCCGTACCGGCTGCAGAGACGCGCGCGATCGCGGAGCCTGAGGGAAGAACGACGGGTGAATCGGCGACGACAATTATTCCGTCGCTTCGATTGGCCGAGCGGTACGATAGCAATGTCTTTTTCGTGAAAGGACAGAGTCTTGAAGACTACGTGACGACGGTTTCGCCTCAGCTAACGGTAGCTCATCAAAACCCATGGGTGGAGGTGAGGGTCAGAGGAGGAGCGACGGGTGAAGTCTATGCCAAGAACCCTGGGCTGAATTATGTGGGTGCGAATGGGATGGTCGATCTCAACTTAGATAATGCAATGAATGCACTGTTGCCTGGGTTGGGGTTGCATATCTCTAACGGCATATTTTACACACCACAGCCACCAGCATTTGCCGCCCCAACAAGCGGCAATCAAATCTCCGACACGTTTGTGCAGGGGCTTCAGGCCAGACGTGCGAATTCTTTTTCAAACATGGCCAGCGTAGAGGCATCGTATTTCTTTCTTCCACATATCGGAGTTTCCTCAACGTATACGGATAGTCGATTGCGATTCGGGAAAGCATTTGCTGCGCCAACGGGACTCGTGCAAAGCGGGGAGTTTATCAATACGAATTTTCAAACGTTGACTTCGGGGTTCGTTGTGAGACCGTCGCCGGCTGATACGATTTCGCTTTCTCATCAGTACAGAAGGGCAACCTTTTCTGATCCTGATAGACCAGATAGAGGTTTCTCGACCCAGGGAGCGATTGCGAGCTGGTCCAAATCCATTACTCCAGAGCTAAAGGTGATTGGTCATGGAGGGTTTTCCATGTTGAGCCAACGCAACGGCATATACCCAGTAGGTGGAGCGTCGTTGGAGTGGCAGGGGGTGTATACGACCGTACGAGTGTCCTATTCGAGGGCCATCAGCCCCAGCTTTTTGTTTGTATCCGGAGCATTGGTAAGCGAAGTGGTAACAGGGGCGGTGACACGTCAGATGGCTGAGCCCTTTACATTGTCGCTGAGTGCCAACTATGCCATCAATCGATCCATACCGGACAGTTCGGCTGTGCGGTTTGAGTCCTATTCGGTGACACCGAGTGTTACCTATAAAATCGGACCAAGCCTCACGGCATCGCTCAGCTACACGCATAGCGAGTTTCAACGAGCATTCTCGGGACAAGCCATCGAGTTTAACCGAAACATGGTCATGCTTAATTTGCTGGCCGAATGGAGATGAGTATGTACAAAACCATCCAACCTGCGAGATCGGGTGCGCAGGCTGAACCGATTTCCGTGAAGATGCAGGAATATTGGGGAATCATCGTTCGAAGGAAATGGATAGTGATCGTCTCCATTCTTGCTGGCATTGCCGTTGGTGTGGGGCTTTGCCTCATACTACCGAAGAGTTATCGTTCGAGTACGGAAATTTTGATTGAGAATCAAAAGATTCCCGATGAGTATGTCAAAGGTATTGGGGTGGGTAACATTGAAGCGCGACTGGTGATGATTCAGCAACAGGTGATGAGTCGTGGGCTTCTCGGCCAGATTCTCGAGGAGCACAGCCTGTATGAAGGGCTCATTCAACGTGACGGCCTTGAATCAGCCATTGAGAAGTTGCGTAAGGGTATCAAGGTAGAAATGGTTCGATCTCCAGACCTCAGAAAACAGACAGTTGAGGCGGTCAACATATCCTTTGCGGACGAAAATCCGATGACGGCCATGAAGGTGACCGCAAAGTTGGCGTCATTGTTCATCGAGGAGAATCTCAAGAACAAGGAACAGCTTGTGACAGGCGTTTCCGCGTTTCTGGAGCAAGAATTGGAAGATGCCAAGAAGGCTTTGGAGGGGCAAGAACAAGCCATTAGTCAGTATAAAACCAAATATGCGGGACTTCTGCCCGAACAGATTGAAGGCAATCTGAGAGCGCTCGATCGCCTTCAGATGGAATTGAGTGCGGCGACTGATTTGCTTCATTCCCGGACCGACAAGGTCAGTTCACTGGAACGGTCGATTGCTGAATATCAGGCCAGCGTCGCGCCGGGTGTGGAATCCGATGGTCCTAAGTTTATTCGAAAAGATCTCGATCCTCTGATCACGAGGCTGCGTCAACTTGAGCAACGGCTGACCACGCTCCGAGCCGAATGGAAGGAGACGTATCCCGACATTACGGACACAAAACAGGAAATCCTCAGTTTAAAAGAACAACTCGGGGAAAAGTACGGAACTGCATTCGTGGATGATGCTGCCGTGGTGAATCAGGACAGTGAGCCGACGGGACGGAAGGACTTACCCCCGGACTTCTATATCTATCTCAGGGAACTGAAGACACAACGCAATGATCTGCTGACGGAGCTTTCCTCGCTCAAGAGTCGCCGCGAGAGACTGTTGCAGCTCATTAAGGAAACGGAGCGACGTGTTGAGCAGACGCCGGTACGTGAGCAAGAGCTCATGATTCTTGTCCGAGACTATGAAAATAGACGAAAAAACTATCAAGCATTGCTGGATAAACGACTCAACGCCCATGTGGCCGTCAATATGGAGAAGCGACAGAAGGGAGAGCAGTTTCGGATCCTCGACCCGGCAAATCTTCCCAGTAAACCAGAGAGCCCCAATCATCTGCAGATTATGATGGCGGGGTTGTTGGGAGGATGTGGGTTGGGTACCGTGTTAGCGTTTGGACTTGACCATGTGAATCCGACGTTTCGGCGTCGGGAGGATCTGGAGCAGATTCCTGGCGTACGGGTATTGGCGACGGTGCCGTTGTTCACGGCAACGTCTGATCATGTTCCGGTGAAGAGACGTGCCGAATTGTCGGCAAGCAAGAACGATAGTGTGGTTCGTACGTCGTCCACTAAATCTGTTCCACACGGGGGGCTGGTTGCGAAGTGGCAGCCAGGGTCAATTGCGGCCGAGCAATATCGTATGGCTGCGACGAGAATGGTCCTGTCGATCGAGAAACGTCTGTCGACCGTCATTGAAATCACCAGTGCATTGGAAGGTGAAGGCAAGACAACAACGGTTGTAAATTTGGGATATACGATCGCTCGGGACCTTGGAAGACAAACGCTGTTGATCGACTGTGATTTTCGCCGCCCAGCACTTCACCATTATGTCAGTCTATCGGCCCGTGCGGGACTGTTGGATCTGTTGGATGGAGGAGCGGCTATCGAGGAGTGTGTCTCGATGGTCGACGAAGCGTCGTGTTCCATTATGACGGTGGGTCGGTCAAGAGGCGAGTTGAATGAGTTGGGGAGAATTGAGCAGCTCAGGGAGCTCTTGCCCGAGCTACGTACCCGGTTTCAGTATATCATCATCAATACTCCCCCGGTCCTGGCCAGTGCCACAATGGGGAGTCTGGTGAGCTTGGCCGATGAGGTGGTGATGGTCATCAAAGCGGGCTCGTCTCCGCAGCACGTCGTACAGAAAGCGTTTGCACTGCTTGGACTGACGGGAGAGAAGTACGCGGTGCTGAACGGAGTCGATGAGCATAGCCTTCCCCACTACTTATATGGGTACAGCATGCCATATGGTGGCGACCCAGTCGTTGAAGAGACGGTAGCGAGGTAGTTTGTGCGTAGATCGATGTATGTCTGGCCTGTTCTGGTGAGTGTGTTGCCGGTTCGGCTCCGGACCGGTGCGATTTCAATTTATCCCCTTGAGTCTCTCCTGGTTGTCCCGTAAAGCAATCAGGCCTGCAAGACGACCATAACAGTGTTTCACGAACCATCCTCTTCCACAACGGTCATTGCGAAATCATAGTCGGCTCATGTCGAGGGTTGTAGAATCGTGGTCGTTCCACAGCGCCGTATCGTTCCTTGTCTGGGCGTGTCAGGGGTTTGACGTTGTAAGTGGTCCATGGCCGAAGGACTTACGCAGGAGCACGAATGATGGATGCGATTGTTGATACCAGACCGTCAGCCGCACCGCCTCGAGTCACGCTGCATCCCGTCACCGCAGAGGAGTTGAAAAGTCGGCGGCAAGTATTAATCCTGGGTCAGGGAGAATTCGCACTGACTTGTCAGCAAGTACTCATGAGCGAATCGCGCATGGCTGGACGGGTCATTGGATTTGTCAATCATTCTGACAGTGAACCCACCGGATATCCTGTGCTTGGAACCTTTGCCGATCTTCCTGAACTGGTTGAGCGATATAAAGTTGGACTTATCGTCGTCTGCCTGGATGATCAACGGGCTACTCTTCCAGTGGATCTTCTACTTGATCTCAAGGTTGCCGGGATTGAGGTCATTGATGGCCATCGCTTATTTGAAAAAGTGACGGGTCGACTCTCCATTGATTCTCTCAGGCCCAGTGCGTTGATTTTCTCTCCTGGCTTTAAGCGTCATGCAGCCACTGCAGCGGCGAAACGTGTGGTGGACGTTATGATTGCCTCAGTGAGTCTGCTGACGATGGCCCCATTCTTGCTGATTGTGGCCATGCTTATCAAACTGGACTCTCCTGGACCGATCTTTTACCGTCAAAAACGAGTCGGATTCCACTCCCGTCCATTCATGATTATCAAATTTCGATCAATGGTGGATGGCGCAGAGACGTCAGGACCTCGTTGGGCGCAGGAAAACGACCATCGAGTGTCGCGCGTAGGGCGCTGGTTGAGAAAAGCGAGGATCGATGAAATCCCACAATTCATCAACGTGCTGAAGGGAGAGATGAGTGTCATCGGGCCTCGGCCTGAGCGTCCAATCTTCGTAGAGGAATTGCGTACGCAAATTCCCTATTACGACATTCGACATACCGTGAGGCCTGGCATTACGGGATGGGCTCAGGTCATGTTCGGCTATGCCGCCTCGCAAGAAGACTCGCATCTCAAGTTTCAATACGATTTATATTACATCAAGAACCGGTCGTTTTGGTTGGACCTCAAGACGTTGGGAAAAACCGTGCGGGTTCTCATGAAGGGCGAGGGAGCCCGGTAACGAAGTGATAGTCCTGAGGCAGCACTGTGAGCGACTCGGTTAGGCCATGAAGGAGCGTATTGCGAAGTCAGTATTTTGGATTGTCTGGACCCGCGGCGGCGTACAGGTGTTGTCCTTCCTGAGTACCCTTCTCGTGATTCGCCTATTAAGCCCGTCTGACTATGGGCTGATGGCGTTAGCGGGTATGTGGACGGCAACATTATCCCTCCTAACCGAAATGGGCCTGGGCGCCGCTATCATACAATTTAGAGAAATAGACGATCGCGATCTCAATGCGTGTTTTTGGATCACGCTTGGACTGGGAGTGTTCGGCTACGGAATACTTTATGCGATCGCGCCGCTAAGTGCTGAATGGTTTAAGAGCCCGGAGTTGACGGCGGTCCTGCGGGTCAGTGGTTTGTCATTGCCATTAATTGCGTTACGAACTGTACCGGATAGCCTTCTGCGCAAGCGATTGTTGCTGGATAAAATCTCGATAGCTGAGTTGATTGCCATGATCGCGACGTTTCCGTTGGTTCTGGGGTTAGCCTGGCAAGGGGCGGGGGTCTGGGCACTTGTGGCAGGCTCGTTGGTGACGCCTCTCATGCAGATGATGGTCACGGGATGGTATGTGCGGTGGTGGCCGGGGTTGCACATCGGGGGAGGCGCACAATTGAAGGAGATGGTGCGGTATAGCTTGGCCACGTTAGGCTCTCGGTTATCGTGGGCGTTGTATCAACAAGCTGATGTATTCGTACTTGGACGATTGGGCGGAGACTATGTACTGGGGCTCTATACGATGGCAAAACAGTTGGCCACACTGCCTGTGAGCAAAATAACTCCGATGGTCAATCAACTTGCGTTTCCCGTCATGGCCGAGCTGCAAGGCAATGATTACGCATTACGATCAGGTTTCTTGAAAGGTGTGCGATTGGTCAGCGCAGTAGTGTTCCCTATCAGTATGGGGCTGATGATGGTCTCTGATTACATTGTGATGTTGGTGCTTGACGTCAAGTGGGCAGCGATTACGCCGATGTTCAAAATATTATGCGGCTACGCCATGGCTTCTGCGATCGCCACTCTGTTGTTCCCACCGTTGATGGTGAAACGACGTCTTGATCTGCAACTGACTTATACAACAGCTCAACTCGTCATTATGCCACTAGGATTTTGGGCCGGGGCATCTGCTGCCGCAGGGATCGGAGTGTCGCTCGTGTGGGTCATCCTGTATCCGTTGCAGTTGCTGTGGCTGACTAAGTGGGCTTTGAGAGAGTTGGGAGTCAGTTGGTGCGAATTTGGACGGCAGCTATGGCCCCAAACCCTCGCAGCGGGAGTCATGACGGCAGTCGCTGCCTTGATACAGCAGATACCTACCATGACTGCTGCATCGGCTTGGATGCAAATGATCCTCATTGTTCTGATGGGGATAAGCATATATGTAGCCGTGTTAAGAACCTCTGGACCCCAATTATTTTCGGAACTAACCGAGATTGCATCCTGGGTACTGGGGTACAAGCCGGTACTGACTCCCCGCCCAAATCCTATTTAGCACACGCGCAGGCTCTGTAGGAGCGAAAGGAGTTGCTGAGAGGCACAGGATGCCTTGTCCGCAACGTGGGAAGTTGATCACGGTGCGTGGTCATGGCGAAGGACGGTTGTGAATGATAGCGCAAAATCAACTCAGCCAATATGAATTTCTGCAGATCGATGAAGAGCCATATTTCCTGGCCAACTTCCAGGACGATAGGGTGGTATCTCGAGGGATATCGCAAGTGATGCTTGGTCATAAGATCAACACCCCCGGATCGCCTGGCCAAGATGGGGTGTTTGTGGAGTGGCAATGGGATGGGAATACACTAGTCGTACGAAATGATGTCAGTGGTATGTATCCCTGCTACTACGCCACATGGGATAACACCATTGCAATTTCTCCCTCTATTCCACGGCTCCTTCTCCTCGGTGCGCCGTCAGAACTTGATGGAGCTGCACTAGCGGTCTTTTTCAGGCTTGGGAATTTTGTTGGCGAAGACACACCCTTCCGCGCCATTCGTGCCTTACCACCCAATGCGGTCCTTGAATGGAAAGACAAGCGGCTCTCGGTTCGTGGCCGGCGCAGTATTGGTGTTGAGGCAAAGATATCACGATCGGCGGCGATCGATGGGTATGTGTCGTGCTTTCGCGATGCGGTTCGGAGGCGAATTCCTGAAGGAACGGCAGCCGTCACCCTGAGCGGTGGGAGGGACTCACGACATATTTTGCTAGAACTCTGTGAGGCAGGGCATCCTCCCGCGTTGGGTGTCACGGTAGGCGAATACTTGTACAACCATAGCAATGAGGCTGAAATTGCCGCGCAACTGGCACAACTGGTAGGCGTTTCCCATGTGATTGTGTCTCAAACTGAGTCGCCGTTTCTGCTGGAACTCAAAAAGAATGTCTTGACCAACTTCTGCAGCGATGAGCATGCATGGTTTTTCTCCGTAGCTGATTATCTGAGAGGTAAGGTAGAGGTTGTCTACGATGGGTTAGGGGGGAGCCTGTTTTGCGACGGATTCGCATTGACGGAGGAACGTCTGCATCTGTGTCGTGCGGGAAAGTGGCGAGCGTTGGGGGAAGATCTCTTAGGCTCGGATGTCACCATGCACTTCCTGAACGAGGACGTGCGCCGGCAATGGTCTCGTGAGTTGGCTGTAGAACGGCTGCTTGAGGAGCTTGAACAACACGGTAGTGCCCCCAACCCAGTCAGCTCGTTCTACTATTGGAATCGGAGTCGGAGAGAAGTGGCGTTAAGCCCGTATCGATTGTTGAGAGGGTTTAATGCCGTCGTAAGCCCTTTCTGCGACTATGGCGTGTATCAGCACCTCGCCAGTTTGCCGGCCGCTATGGTGCTCGACCATACGTTTCACAACGACACGATCTCGAAGGCGTTCCCAGCGGCGGGAGCAATACCATATGCGTACAAGCCGAAGTTTCGAGAGAATGACGGCAAGGAACTCGTCCAATTATCGCATGAGCTCCTGACGTATTGTTATCGTCAGTGGCAGTCATCACTGGTATCGTTTTCTTATGTTGTGCCAAGAGCGATGCGTTGCCTGATTGATCGCGCGTACTCTTCGACCATGCTGTGGTTAGCTCCTCCGGCAATCTACCTCCTACAACTCGAGTCCGTGATACGCCGTGCAAAACGCGTCTCCATCGTCCCCTGACGAGCAGCGTCTCATCCTGTTTATGGTCTCCCAATATCGACAGAAAAGGTAAGGATTGACCGGGGTATGTGCCAGAAGCTTCTGATGGTCACTCACAGTTGGCCGCCGGATGCCTGTGTCGGAGCAGTGCGTCCCGTGAATATTGTGCGTGCAACGAAGGCCCATGGTTGGCAAGCAACAATTCTCACCGTGCAAGCCAGATACTATCACTATCGCCAGCAACAGGATGACACTGAGTCTGCCTTGGCTCAGGTGACCAGGACTCGTTGTGTTCCTCATCCATTGGAACTGTACCGGGCGGTGAAGAAATGGATACCGGGTGCTTCACGTTCGGCACCCCCTACGCATGTATGCCAGGAAGGCGGCCCTAGATCTCCGTCCATTTCGCGAACGGATGTGCAATCGATCACGAGTCGTATTCGGCAAATGATTGTATCCATGTTGAATGTGCCGGACGAGCAACTGGGGTGGCTACCCTTTGCGGTCTGGAGAGGCCGTCGATTGATTCTACGACAGCACATCCCTTGCATGATTACGACGGGGCCTCCGTTTTCCGCCCATCTTGTTGGTTTGTGTCTACGGCTGGTATGTCCGGTTCGCTGGATCGCAGAGTTTCGGGACCCTTGGGTGGGAAATGTCCAAAAAGATCTATCCATGAGATCTGCGTTGGCAGATCGCTGTGACCAATGGCTGGAAGCATTGGTCATTCGACATGCAGATCGTGTGTTCTGTGTGACGGAATCAATGACCAAGCTGCTCCAGCAACGATACCCGGGGGAACCGAGAAGCAAGTGGGTGACGATGCCCAATGGTTTCGATGAAGAGGAGTTCAAGACACTCGGCCCTATTATCCGGGAGGAGCGCTTTACCATTACGTATGTGGGAGGATTTAACTATACAAGAAGTCCTCGAACGTTGCTGCTGGCGCTCCAACAGGTGCTGAGTGGCGGGGCGATTAGCAGAATCGATCTGCGGGTGCGATTCATCGGGGTGTGCCGGTCTGCCGGTGGTCGTTCCGTGGAGGAGATGATCAAAGAGTCCGGGTTATCGGGTCTGATCGAAATTGTGGATCTCTTGCCGAGGAAGAAGGCGCTCAAGGCCATGCAGGAGGCCCATGTGTTGCTATTGTTGGCGAACGAGCAGCCGTTGCAGATTCCTGGCAAGGCATACGAGTATCTTGCAGCCGGACGATGGATATTGGCTGAGGCGGAAGAAAAAAGTGCTACAGCGGACTTGATCCGGGATACGCAGTGTGGAGAGGTTGTCGAGCCGGGTGATGTCGAGCGGATGGCTCAAGCGGTTGTCCGGGCGTATAAGGTCGCTCGTGCGTATGACTCGGCGGGGTCTATGGAGATGACGGACAGACGGCCACTGTATTCGTGGGAGACACTTGGGGCAAGGTATGCGGAATACTTGGAACAATTGGTGGGAGCACCGGTCTCATGAGTTTTTCTTCTGAACAGACGGCGCCCGTGGCGTCGCTCCGTGAAGCCCTGTGTCTTGTGCATAGTGAGAAATCGATGAAACTGGCGGTTTTGGCACTGCTACGAGGCCCTGGTGGGTGTGTCCGGCCGGAAACTCTTGAGAGCCAGTCCGTTGTAGAGCCCTATTATGAGCGACTGGCTGAGGCTGGTTTAGTGGCCTCTCATGGAGAGGGAGGATGGGTCCTTACCGCGAGTGGTCGTCAAGTAGGGACGTACCTAGCCCAGTGTGAGGCTGATGACGAACTTGATCTCATGTTTGACCGGCTCAACTGTCAGGATACGTCAGTCTTTCTGGATTTGGGTTGCGGAGCTGGTCCGGCGTTAATCAAAGCGTCTGAGTTGCCTAGTCCGCCCAAACTACTGATCGGGATCGATATCGATCGGTCGTCCTTGACGGCTGCGGGTGCCGCATTAGGACAGCATCGATCACGATGCCTATTGATCCAGGCTGATCTGTCTGCCTTACCTATTCAGGATGAGGCGGTGACCCATGTGTCATCGAGATTGTCCTTGCCGTATGTGGATCAGCGGGCATCACTGGCCGAGTTGGGGCGTGTTATGGCGTCAGATAGCAGGCTATTCCTTCAAGTGCATTCTGTTGGATTTTATCTCCGGTTATTGTGGGATGAGCGATACCAGTGGAAGCGTGTGGTGATGAATGGGTTTTGTCTGGTGAACGGCTTCATGTTTGCATTATTCGGAGTGCAACTCAAGATTCCTAGTCGTCATGGCCTGTATCAGGAACTGTATCAGACTCACGCTGGGATGGCCAAAATTCTCCGGCAACAGGGCATTACAATTCTGTGGTCTGAATGCGATCGGTTATTTCGAATATTCGGGAAGAAAAAGGGAGCATGAGCGGAGCCACGGCTGAACTTCAGGATAATCTTGGCTTGTCGGAGCGAGTGCTGGAATCCTCGGATGCGATTGAGCCGATCACCGTTCGCGAGATTACGGGATGGGAGGCGCTCCAGCATGCCCTCACCGATGATCAGTTGGAAGCGCGATGGGAAGAATTACTGGCAAAGGATCAGACGGCATCCTTTTATCAGACTCCCTTGTGGTGCCTGACGTGGTATCGCTGCTATCAAGATGAATACGAGCCGGTCGTGCTCACCGTGTGGAACGGGAATCAGCTTCGCGGTGTTGCGCCGTGCGCCCAGGCAAGGATGAGCGGACAGCTGATCTTTGCCGGAGCAGGGATGGCCGATTACCGGGATGTCATCAGTGCGTGGGCCGATCGGGCCGCAGTTCTCGACGTGATCATTCCCCGGATGCTGGTGTACGCAGGAAGGCATCCCATCGCGTTCGGCCAGACACAACCAGACTCACCGACTCCGACCCTCGTTGAAGCGTGGTCACGACGGCATGCCGGACACGGAATCATGCACGTGAGCCATCCGTGCTATCGGTTTGAGTTTGGTCAGCACTGCTCTCAGCAGATAGAGGAATTACACAAGAAGAAAACCATTCGCCAGGCCTTTGCCTACTATCAGCGGCGTGACGGGTTGCATCTGCAGATCGTCGATACCGTTGCGGACTGGGTCAGGCTCAGCGCGGAATATTTTACACAGCATGGCTTACGGCAGGTTGGTTCTGATCGGGCAGAGGCCTTTGAGGATCCTCGAAAGCAGCAGTTATATGCGGAACTCTTTGCCAGTGGTTCTCCCGCGATTCACTTTTCATGTTTGTGGACCGGAGGCAAACCTCTGGCATTTGCCTTCTGCTTTATCTTCCGCAAAGTCCTGTACTATGGCGCCCCATCTTTTGACATTCTCGAAACCAAGCATTCGCCGGGGATGTTACACATCATTGAATTAGTAAAGTCCTGTCATCGTGAACAGTATGCTGAAGTGGATCTAACCATTGGGTCTGCCGCATTCAAGGGGCGGATCGGGAATCGATGTGTGCAATTACCAACAGTGTACCTCTATCAGGAGAAGAGAGGCTATTGGAAAGCAAGAGCGCGTGGAGTTGTAATCGATCGGTTCAAATGGGCGCTCAGAGCAATTGCCCCAGAAAGAGATATCTGGGGGAAATTAAAAGAATATGCAGACCACATCACCTGGTATCGAGTGCGATATCGACAGTCAACATGGCGTCGAATGTTACGGTTCGGAGTAGAGCGGGCAACAAAGCTCGTTTATTGGAACTATTGTGCCGATGTCTATGCGTTATCCCCTGATAGGTTTCAGTGTACGAGTAGGCCTGATCTAGCAGATTCCATGGTTCTGTTTCATACGAATCGATTAGCCGATTTCCTTGCATTGGATGGGCCGGAGCGTCGTGACCGAGCATTTTATGTTCAAGATGCGGTGCGGCAGCTTGGTCAAGGACGGACCTTGCATACGGTCATGGTAGACGGAAAACTTGCGCAGTTTGGGTGGTCGTTCAGGCCAGTGGGAGTCGTGGCGATGCCGGAGACTGAATCGGAGATCATCGTGCCGGAGCAGACTGTCTCGCTGTATCAGTTTTATACCTGTGAAGCGTTTCGTGGGAGGAAATTGTACCAGGCGAATCTTGCGAAGATTGTGAGCCAAGAATTTGCCGACGGCGCGATGATGGCGGTGATTGTCTGTGAACGTCGAAATGTCACCTCGAGGTCGGGGATTCTTAAGTTGGGATTCGTACTGCGCGAAACGCACCGGCTTATTCGATGGGGGTGGTGGGAGCGGAAGGGTATCGACCAAAGAGAAAAAGGCCGGTCGTAGTTCGGATGGCCGTGGTGCGGAGAAGATCCAGAGGGTGAGTTTGATGGCGATTGCTGCCTTGTTGATAACCATGGTGGGGTTGGTGGTGGGGGTGATCTTCCGCGAGTTGCGGAAAAAACACGTGCATCTCTGGATTGGTTCGTATTGCACGCAACGTCTTGCAGGATGGCGAGCACGACGGGAAGCAGAACGTCAACCACTGATTCATGTCCTGTTCTGCATGGTGGATCATTTTGAGCCGATTTCGGCTGGCTCCACGCCGGAAGTGGAACGTGACCGTATGAAGGATTGGTTGGTTCGCTATCCTGCTCTTGCCCGCCGTCATCGAGACTCCAATGGTCGTCCGGTGCAACACTCGTGGTTTTATCCCGGCGAGGCATATCATCAGGAATATCTGGATAACTTGACGGACTTATGCAGGCAGGGCTTCGGCGAGATTGAGCTGCATCTGCACCATGGCCATGACAACGAAGAGACCCTGGCGAGAAAAATCACCCATGCGGTGGAGTTATTCGGCCAACATGGCGCATTGCGGACGCAGTGGGGGCAGGGCCGCCCTGTCTATGGATTTATTCATGGCAACATGGCTCTGGATAATTCTCGACATGATCCTCAGTATTGTGGGGTCAATGGGGAACTCACGGTATTACGGGACACCGGATGCTATGCAGATTTTAGCCTGCCGACGGCCCCGTGTGACAGCCAGTCGTCCATGGTGAATACGATATTTTATGCCACGGATGATCCCCACAAGGCCAAGTCGTTTGATTGTGGTGAGGAAGTCGTTGTCAATGGAGAGAGTTCTGGTGATCTCATGATCGTGCCTGGTCCGTTGACATTCAATTGGGCTAGCCGAAAATGGGGACTCATTCCCCGAATCGAGAACGGTGAGATTCAGGGTTCGAATCCGCCGACCCGTGGTCGTGTGCGTCTTTGGGTAGAGACGCATATACATGTAAAAGGACGGCCTGAATGGGTCTTTGTCAAAGTCTCCTGCCATGGAGCCGAAGACCGAAGCCGTGATGCTCTACTGGGCGAGGCTGCCGACGTCATGTATGAGGAGTTAGAATGCCGCTATCGTGAAGGACGGTATCGGTTGCACTACGTCACGTCTCGAGAGATGTACAACATTATCAAATCGGCGGAAGCTGGAAAAACTGGGGATCCCCGACAGTACTACGACTTTGAGATTGCACCGTACAGGACGCATCGTCTCGCAGTTCCAAAAGAGGTCTCAGGGCTCTAGAATCCCATGGCGACGGCTTCTTCAAATCTCTGGGCCTTGTCCGAGCCTCACGGAGAGGTTTCAAGGAATGCTTTCGAACCTGAGTTTGAAGATGAAGGTTCTCCGCTGGCGTTCGGAGCTCTGTTGCTGCTGATATTCGTTATTTATATAGCCCCACAAGTAATCTTTCCAGTCCTTGAGCCGCTCCATCTCGCAAAGGTTTCAGCCGCTTTGGCCGTGGTCGCGTATGTGACCTGGGTGTGGCGAAACGGCGCCGGGTGGACGTTCATGAGTCGGGAAGTGCGCTTGATGCTGATTCTCATCGGCATTGCCTTAATCTCTATCCCGTTCTCACTGTGGCCCGGGGGAAGCCTGCAGTATTTAATCGATCAATATTCCAAGTCCATTATCATCTTCTTCTTGGTCGCAAACGTGCTGACGTCTTTTCGACGTTATCGAATCCTTGTCTGGGCGATGTCAGTCTTCGCGGCCTTTAACGCCTTCCAAGGGACGAAGCATTATGTCGCTGGCGAGGTCTGGAAGTATGGGCGGGTGTTGGGCGGTGCGTCCAGCATCGCCGGAAATCCAAATGATCTCGCTCTCGTCCTCAACCTTTCCCTTCCATTTCTCTTCTACCTCTACGAGACAGCGAGGAGCATGAGACAGCGCGTACTGGTTGTTCTGTTGATCGGCATCGACCTGGGTGGAATTATCACTAGTTTTTCTCGTGGCGGATTTCTGACTCTGGTCGCCATTGTGTTGTGGACCGCTTGGGTCGTCGGAAAGCGCAAGGGGACGGGAGTGTTCGTGAAGACCTGTGCGGTGGTGCTGGTATGTGGACTGGTATTAGCTGTTGCGGGGCCTAGCGGGTATGGGGATAGAGTGGCATCCATCGGGGACATGTCAAAAGATCAGACGGGATCTTCGAATGCACGATGGAATCTGATGGTTGGGACGGCTCAGGGCATGTTGCTGCATCCGCTTGGGGTTGGGCTGCACATGAATAATGTCTTGCTTCACGAGACAGGCTATGGGTGGGAAGGGGTCCACAATGTCTACCTCGAGTTGGGAACGGAGATCGGGATTCCGGGGCTTGCTGTATTGCTCTGGTTGCTCTATCGCTTGATCAGTTCCATGAAGGAGATACGGCTCGGATATGAGCAGGTGCCGGAGCTTTCAGCTCTCGCGCAAGCCGCCGGAGGGGCGATGGTGGCGTTTGTCACGGCGGGGATGTTCCATCCTGTGGCGTTCCATTTTTACTTGTACATCGTTGCCGGATTAGTTATCGCGTGCCAGCAGCTGGCACTTCGAGTTGACCGTGCCATGGAACTGGAAGCTGGCCGCGCCGAGTTCGGTTGATTGTCCTCGGATACCCACCCTGTGAGTTGCTGTCCGAAGACAGCATCGTTTCCATCCATTCGCTGCCTGTCACGCCTGTCCAGCAACCGGAATACACTTTCAGCAGGTCATTGCCGGTGGTTTGACCAAGAGAGAATCGGTCGAGATTGTCTTAGGAAACTGTGACCATGTGTGGAATTGTCGGATACAGCCATGTGAGTCCATCAGAGCACGCGGATCCCGTTATTCTGGCGGATATGTGCGGGACGATTATTCATAGAGGGCCGGACGACCAGGGAATTTACACGCATGGTCAGACTGGTTTGGCAATGCGTCGCCTCAGCATCATCGACCTCCATACAGGTCACCAGCCGATCGCCAATGAGACGGAAACGGTGTGGATCGTCCAGAACGGAGAGATCTACAACTATCAAGAACTAGCTCAATGGCTTCTGCAGCGCGGCCACCGATTGAGAACCGCTTCCGACACTGAAGTCATCGTCCATCTCTACGAGGAGCTCGGAGAACGGTGTCTTGATCGGTTGAGAGGGATGTTTGCCTTTGCTATTTGGGATCAAGTTCAGTCTTCCCTTTTTCTTGCTCGGGACCGTCTTGGTGTGAAACCGCTCTATTACTATTGGGATGAAGCGCGACTCGTCTTTGGGTCTGAGCTGAAGACGTTGTTGGCCCACCCTGAGGTGGATGCCTCCGTCGACGTCACCGCGATAGAGACGTTTCTACGGTATTCCTACATTCCAGACCCACAGACAATTTTCACACGTATCAAGAAGTTGCCACCCGCGCACTATTTGGTCCTCAAAAACGGGACTCTTTCTCTTGAGTGCTACTGGCATGGATTGAGACCTCACCCAGCTGAACCGACGGCATTGCCGGAGCCTGAAGCGCTTGCCAGGCTCGAACAGTTGCTGGAAGAGGCCGTGAAATTACGCATGGTCAGTGATGTGCCGGTGGGGGCGTTTCTCAGTGGGGGGCTAGACTCCAGTCTCGTTGCCGCATTGATGGCGCGTCACACCTCCCGTCCGGTGAAAACCTTTTCCATCGGTTTTTCTGAATCGGCGTATAACGAACTGCCCTTTGCGAGGCAGATGGCAATGCATCTGGGGACCGACCATCAAGAATTCGTCGTCGAGCCTCAAAACTGTGACGTGATTGAGCGCTTGGTCTCGCATTTTGATGAGCCGTTTGGCGATGTGTCCGCTCTTCCCATGTACTTCCTCTGTCAGATGGCGGCGCAATCAGTCAAGGTTGCATTAAGCGGTGATGGCGGTGATGAGCTGTTCGCGGGGTACGACAGGTATCACGTGGCCTTGCGGCAACAGCGTCGAGCACGGATTCCCACTGTTTTGCGCCAAGCTTGCGGTTGGGTTGGCACGCAGCTCCAGGATGGCGCAACAGGAAAGCGGTTTCTTCAGAACATGGCTCTTTCAGGACCCGATCAATATCGAGAGGCTGTGACGTATACGCCCGAGACGCTTGCCTACAGACTTCTGGCGCCGGATATCGTCGAAACCCTCAGAGTGTCGTCCGGCGGTGATCAATTGTTCCACCACTTTGCGATGGTTGCAAACCAGCCGTGGCTTGCTCAACTGCAGTATGTCGATGGGCAGTGCTACTTACCCGCCGACATCATGACGAAGGTGGACCGGATGAGTATGGCGCACTCCATTGAGGCCCGAGAGCCGCTGCTTGACCATAAGCTCGTCGAGTTCGCAATGCGCCTCCCGATGGAGTTTCGAATTCGGAACGGCTCAGGGAAATATCTCCTGAAACGAGTGGCGGAGCGCTATCTTCCTAAGGCCATTATCTATCGTAAGAAGCAAGGGTTTGGGGTTCCACTTGCGTATTGGTTTAAAGGTGACCTGCGTGACTATGTGAGAAGCGTGTTGTTCGATCACCAAGCGAAACAACGGGGGCTTTTTAATTTCAATGGGCTCGAGGATCTCGTGGCGCGGTACGAGTCAGGTCGTTCCGAGTATGCGCACACCATTTGGCTGCTGCTGATACTCGAAGTGTGGTGCCGACTCTATCTCACGCGTTCGAACGTTCAACCCGTTGGCTAGCGTCTCAGTGACGATTGGAGACCGTAGGATAGGGTATGGGACGATTGCGAGTGCTTGTCTTCGCCAACAGTTTTCGGCGAGGAGGATCAGAGCGTCAGGCATTGGAACTGTTCAGAAACCTGGACCGTTCGAAATACGATGCTCGCTTAGCGACTGCGAGCACGGATGGGCCGCTCCAGGCGCTGTTGCCCTGTCACGTGGAGGATGTACAGGTCTATCCCCTCGTGAGCTTTAAGGATGCATCCTTTGTGGAGTCTGCGGTTCGGTTCTATCGGTATCTTCGGCGCGAGCAGATTGATGTGGTGCAATGTTTTGATTTCTATTCAAATCTCTTCGCTATCCCCGTGGCACGGATGGCGCAAGTGCCGATTGTTCTTGGTGCACGGCGTGAAGAATCAACGCTTAAGACTCCCATGCAGCGGCGGATTCAGCGATGGGTGTACCGATTGGCGAAGGGAGTCGTCGCCAATGCAGGCTCAATCCGAGACCTACTGATCAAGGATGAACAGCTTCCGCCTCCTTCTGTGTGGGCAATCCCGAATGGCTTGGATCTAGAAGTCTTTGACAACGCTGTTACGCAATCACGGTGCCAACGAAATGAGAAGCTTGTTCAGTTCGCAGTCATCGCTAATCTTCGACCTGAAAAGGGGCATCAGATATTTCTTGAGGCGGTTGCGAGGATAGCCGCACAGCACCCTGAGTCTCGGTTCCTCATTGCCGGTGAAGGTCCGATGAGAGGAGCGATTGAAACGACCATCAGACGATTGCGTTTGGAGCAAACAGTTGAATTGGTTGGAGAGGTTCAAAACGTTCCGGCGTTCTTGACCGCAATCGATGGGGTGGTTCTGCCGTCGATCTCAAATGAAGGTTTTCCAAATGCGGTGATGGAGGCGATGGCCGCGTCCTTGCCCGTCGTGGCGACTGATAGTGGTGGAACTCGTGACTTGGTGGTTGAGGGGGAAACCGGATTTGTTGTGCCGACGAACAACGTCGGGGCGCTCGCGTCCAAGATCGAGATGCTCTGTCGGGACAAGGAACTACGGAGAAAGATGGGAGAGGCTGGGCGATGGAGGATTGCGACCTGTTTCACCACCCGGCATATGGCCAGGCAGTATGAGGCCCTCTATGAAATGCTACGCGCGAAATCGATGATTCACTCTTCATGAGACAGGGAAGTGTAACGCAATCATGTGTGGCATAGCTGGAAAGTTGGGATTTCACCCCGCTGCATTTCCGACGCACGCGTTGCTGGCCGCTATGTGTAACAAGATTGCGCATCGGGGACCCGATGACGCCGGATATTTCATCCAAGGTCCGATCGCGCTAGGACATCGTCGTCTATCGGTCATCGATGTGATGTCAGGGCATCAGCCCTTGGGGAATGAAGACGAGACCATTTGGGTCGTCTTGAATGGAGAGATCTATAACTATGTGGAGCTGCGTAAGCAGCTCGAACAGAAGGGGCATCGATTCCGGACCAGGTCTGATACGGAGGTGATCGTTCATCTCTATGAAGAGTACGGAGAGAGGTTTATTGAACACCTCCGCGGTATGTTTGCCATTGCGCTCTGGGATACGCGTTGCCGGCGATTAGTGTTGGTGCGAGACCGACTGGGAAAGAAGCCGCTCTATTACGCGGTGGTTCCCAATCATGGCATTGTGTTCGCCTCGGAAATCAAGGCTATTTTGGAAGACTCAAACGTCCCACGAACCCTGAACTACGAGGCGTTCGATGCGTATATGAGTCTCCTCTATGTGCCGAGTCCGATGAGTATGTTTCAGGGGATACAGAAACTTCCGGCCGGCCATCTCCTAACCTGGTGCGATGACAAGATTGAGCTTACGCAATATTGGGATCTGGTCTTTCAGGCCCGCACAGAGTTGAGCGAACGCGCGGCGTTAGAAGAGCTAGAAGCCACGATTCGGGAGGCTGTTCGGATCCGTCTACGGAGTGATGTTCCACTCGGAGCCTTCTTGAGTGGGGGCATCGATTCATCGCTGGTCGTACGGCATATGGCGGATCAAGTGTCGAGGCCGGTTCTTACCTGTTCCGTCGGGTTTGATGGACATGACGAGAACGAGTTGGAGTACGCAAAAGAAGTCGCAGAGTTTCTACAGTGTGCGCATCATGAGCACACAATTGTTCCTCGGGTCGAAGATATTGTGGGGAAGTTGACGCGATTGTTCGATGAGCCGTTTGCCGACTCTTCGGCAGTCCCCACTTACTATGTATCCGAAATGGCCCGACGCCACGTCACGGTGGCCCTCTCAGGGGATGGAGGGGATGAGGTATTTGCCGGCTATGCCCGTCACTATCTGCATCGTATCGACGGGGTACTGAGGAAATACCTTGGACCAGCGGGATGCCAGGCGGTGAGTCGAGTCGCGCATCTGTTGCCTCCGTTCAAAGGGCAAAAGATCCTCGCACGGCTGGGTATGAGCCCAGGCGTCGCCTGCGCCAAGCCGCATACCGATATTTTGTTTGGGGCCGAATTAAAGCGCCGAGTGTATTCGACGGACTGTGCGGAACACTGCCGGCGGTTTGAGATTGATAACCTGTTCACACGTCTCTATGACCAGTGTACGGCAAGCGATCCTTTGGACAAGGCCCTGTACGTCGATATGAAGACGTACCTGGTCGACGATATTCTGGTCAAGGTCGACCGGATGAGCATGGCTCATGCACTCGAAGTTCGGGCCCCACTGCTCGACCATAAGCTTGTCGAGCTCAGCGCGACGTTGCCGTCTGCCATGAAATTGAGCGGGCATACGACCAAGTATCTTCTGCGACAAAGCTTACAAGGACAGGTTCCAAATAGCGTGCTCAATCGGAAAAAACAAGGATTTACCATGCCGTTGGCAGGATGGTTGCGTGGACCACTTCGTCCAATGGTCGAGGACACGGTATTGAGCCAGCGGGCTATCCAGCGTGGACTCTTTCATGGACAGGCTCTCAAGGATTTGTGGAGCGCTCATCTTCATCAGCGAGCGGACTATTCGCATCAGCTCTGGCAATTGTTCATGCTTGAACTCTGGCATCAGGAGTATCTGGACCCTGTTACCTCATGAGAAAAGTTCTGCTGATTGGGCCGTATCCCCCTCCGTTCGGAGGATTGGCCGTACAGCTGTGCCAATGGCAACGCTACCTGGCATCGAGCAACGAGTACCAGTGCGAGGTGCTGAACATTGGAGAGGGGCGAACCACACCTCTCGACGGCTGTCGTCCTGTCACAAGCGAATGGCATTTTGTTCAACAAGTCACGCGGTATAGTCGTCAGGGGTATCTGCTTCACCTGTTGACCAATGGGCACAATCGAAAAAGTTGGCTCTCCTGTCTGGTCTGCGCAGCAGCAGGACTGCTGAACGGCCGACGAACGGTTCTTGTCCTTGGGTCCGGAAATACGGCGAACTATCTCTCACGCACAGGGTTTGCGGATGGGAGGATTGCTCGCTTAGCGATCAAGTTGGCAGGCCATATGATTTGTCGTAATGAATCAGCAAGAAGGGTATTGATGGAAATGGGGGCTCAAGACAGCCGGATCTCGATCATGCCGGGCTTCTTGGGTGTGGGGGACGCCTCCGATCAAACGGTACCGTCGCACGTGCGACAGTTCATGAACGATCATGCTCCGGTGTTAGGGGCGACGGCGAGTAGTGATCCCGAGTACGGCATCCCCTTGATGATCGACGCTCTTGCCAGTCTCCGAGACCACCATCCGAAGGCAGGACTCGTCTTGATGGGGCCGCACCGAGGGCAGGTTGAACAACAGTACGGCCCTCTTCCAGACCATATTCTCGTCACCGGAGGGCTTCCGCATGATGCCGTCATGGCGACAATGCAGCATCTCCATATTTTCCTTCGCCCAACCTCGTTCGATGGAGATTCGATCTCTGTGCGTGAGGCCCTGTCGATGGGGATACCGGTTGTCGCAAGTAACGTTGGGTTTCGGCCAGAAGGGGTGGTGTTGTTTCCGTCGGGCGAGTTGTCGGGGTTCGTGAAGTCGATTCTCAGGTTGCTGAGCCATCCTCTGCGTCGATTCGACGGTCGACCTCATCAGCAGTCCGAGACAGGGGATCGGCTGCTCGCCCTGTACGACCAGCTATTCGTGTCAGGCTCAAAAAACGACCGGACAGATGTTGCAATGGAGCGTATCTAGCATGCCTGAGAAGGACGATGTGGTGTCAGCGATGCAGAGGGTGTTCTCTCGCTGGTGGGGGTGGGATACGCTGCTGGTGCTCTTGTTTGTGATGATAGGTGCTGTCCTGAGGCTGTACCGCGTGGTTGATTGGCAAGCGGGGACGGTAGAACCGTGCGATTTTCCATTTGTGGATGAAATCACGCCTCTCGTTCAGGCGAGAAACCTGCTTCATTTTGACGTATTCTTCTATCCTCCGGTAGCGCCGATCCTAGTCGGCGCCTTGTCACTCCCTGGGGCGATCCTGATGCCTGAGAGTTTCAATGTGGGGGCGTTTTGTCGAGGTATCACGATCATGGCGAGTTTGGCCACGGTCCCCGTTGTCTATCTCATCGGACGATTTTGGGGAGCGCGTGTCGGCTTGGTTGGGGCGGGGCTATTTTCCGTCAACATGATTGCGGTCAATAGTACCGGAAACGTGCAAGTCTATTCGGCGCTGTTCGTCAGCCTTGCGATGTATTGGGCCCTCCGAGCTTATCAACGGCTTACGATCGAGGCCTTGTGTTGGGTCGGAGCGCTATTAGGGTTTGCTGTCGCGACGAAGTACTTTCCAGCCTTTCTTTTCCTCTTACTCTTTGTGGGATTAGTCGCGAATCGGACACCGGAGTTCAAGATCGACCTCGGAGCGTATGCGGAGCGGCAGACGATCAAAACAATCTGGATCGCGACGCTGGTCGGAGTAGTGGTGCTTGCCGGGATGACGCTGGTTATCGGACTGGTGGCACAGGAGTCTGTGTTGACGCTCGCTCAGCGGATCTACGATGGGCATCCGCACGACCATCCGTTCAGCTACCATCTTCCATCGATAATCAAGCTGTTGCATCTCGGGTTGCTGGGGGGCGCGGCTGTGGCAGTCTGTGCCAGCTGTTTGCTGGTGGTGCCGATCCTCCAAGGTTGTCATCCATGGAAATGGGCCATACATCAGTTTAATCGCCATGCGATATGGCTTATCCCAATGAGTGCTGCAGGTCTGGCCATAGTCGTGACCTTCGTTCTTCCGGTGGCAGCCAATCTCAATAATTTTGCCAAGTATGCCGTATGGACGCTCAAGGCCTATGCCTCCACCGACGGAGGGATGTTTCCGGCGGCTAAACCGGCTCCGTCATATCTTCTCGCCTACCTTCCTGAGAACTTTGGATTGCCCGGGTATGTGTTGGCGCTCTGTGGGGTGATGTTAGCCGTAGTTCGCCGTGACAAGAAGTTGCTGTTGTTACTCCTCGCGGCTCTCCCTTTATGGGTCATGTTGGAGAGAAGTTCAGTGAAGGTGAACCGGTATATTCTGGAATTGACACCGATTCTCTGCGTGGCGGCAGGTTTTGCCTTTGAGTGGTTGTGGACTGTGGCTCGGCAATATAAGAGCCAGTGGATGGCACCCTGGATTTTTGCAGGGATTTACCTTTTTACAAGCGTCTATTCGCTCGCATGGGCGGAATTTTTTCGTCCAGGTCAGGACATTCCCCAACAAGCGGCCTCATGGGTGCAGACCAGCGTGCCACGCGGTGCAATGGTCGGTCTCCGTTCTTCCGTCATTGTGGACCATATCTCTCCGTATTTACCAGATGACCAGCAGCTGGAGGGGTACCGACTGGTGCGGTACAACGAAGATCCTGATTACATTTTGCTTCCCAGGCTCGTGTACGAGGTTGTTCGCCAGCATCTTGAGTTGTCCCGTCAGGGAAGAGGGTACCAAGATACCGATTGGTTTCCCTATCCTCCCCCGACACCGGAGGACTTGCGGTTTATGGAGGAGTTGGTCTCCAGTGGCCGCTATGAGGTTCTTAAGGAAATCACCAAGGTCCCGGTGTTTGGCGGGTATGTACCAGGAGCGCAGGCCATTCGTGGATATACCTGGCTGCGTGAGCACAGCTCCTACAGCATCCTTATTTACCGCCGAGTATCGTCGTCTGAGAGGGTGGATGAGCGAGATCCTACCCCAAAAAGTACGGCGCCGAATTAAAGGATACCAATGTATAAGAATCGTCGTATCGGCCTGGTGATTCCTGCGTATAACGTGGTTCATCACATTGAAGATGTAGTGAAGACATTGCCGCAGTTTGTCGATCGAGTGGTGCTGGTTGATGATTGTGGAACAGACGGAACCACCCAGTTGTTGGAAATGCTGGAGGACGCTCGAACGGTGGTGGTGCGACACTCGGTGAATCAGGGGGTCGGCGGCGCGATGGTCAGCGGCTTCACGAGAGCCTTACGGGAGGATGTCGATATCGTTGTGAAAATGGATGGTGATGGGCAGATGGATCCAACGTATCTCCCGTTGCTGTTGGATCCTATTATTGAGCAGCAATATAGCTATGCCAAAGGGAATCGCTTCCTGAACAATCGCGCGTTGGAAGCGATGCCGGCATTACGGTTGATTGGAAACTATGGGCTGACGTTCCTAACGAAGCTGGCTTCCGGGTATTGGCATGTGTTCGACCCGCAGAACGGGTATTTGGCAATTCATGCAGATACCTTGCAACAGATGGACCTTGACCATTTAGCAAAACGGTATTTCTTTGAGAACGACATGCTCGTGCATCTCAACATTCTCGGAGCCCGCATTAAGGATGTATCAATTCCTGCTCGATATGGGGATGAGCAGTCTTCGATGCGAATGTCCGAGATATGTCTCACGTTTCCACGCTATCTCTTTGGTCGATTTTGGTACCGCGTGTATCAGAAGCATATCCTTAGAGACTTTTCCCCTATCGCGCTTTTTTGGGTGTCTGGGATCCCCATGTTGGTCTGGGGAGGGGTGTTTGGTGCTTACACGTGGGCGAAATCGTTTTTGACGGGCCAGGTTGCGACTACTGGTACCGTCATGCTCAGTGTATTGCCGTTTCTGTTGGGCTTTCAGCTCATGCTTCAGGCCATCCTTCTCGAAATTGCTGAGTCTCCTAAGTAGTACACAAAATGACAACCCGAGAGTCGTGCATTCCGGCGCAATCACAAATGGAAAATAGAGTGTGCCCAATCTGTAGGCGAAGTCTTTCTCGAGGACTCACATCGTGGCACGAAGCATGTGACACCTGTGCCTATGAATCAGCAGCTCTGATCCCAAACATCAATCTGGAATCCGCCCATGCTCATATCGATGAAATCTCCAGAAAGTCCGGATTGATGAAACTACGCATCAGAAATTTTGACAAACTGATCAATGAAATTCGGTTCTTGAAGGGGAAGGGCGCATTGCTTGAAATAGGTTGTGCCCACGGGTGGTTTCTCGAGGGAGCGCAATCGTTTTTTGACGTCTACGGAATAGAACCGGATCAGAACATTTATGCTGGGACTTGCATGAAGGGGTTGAACGTCAGGTTAGGGTACTTTCCGGATGTTTTGAAGACCGACGAGGTCTTTGATGTGATCGTGTTCAATGATGTGCTTGAGCATATTCCGGATGTGAAGGGGGTACTCTCTGCTTGTCATCGGCATTTGTCAGATAAAGGCCTTCTGGTGATTAATCTCCCGAATAGCAAAGGAGTGTTTTATCAAGTCTCCAAGTTGCTGTGTAAGCTGTCTTTGACCAGTTTCTTTGAGCGATTGTGGCAGAAGGAGTTGCCTTCACCTCACGTGCACTATTTCAATAGTGCAAACCTGACTCGACTTCTTCGCTCGCATGATCTGGTCGTCAGAAAGACCGGGAGGCTTTCGACGGTTGACGCCTCCGGTTTGTACAGCAGAATTGCATACACAGGCGGTGGGAACGTCGTCCGCAATCTCGCCGTTTGCCTAGGAGTGATACTGTTGCTTCCGATCTTATCGATTCTTCCGAGCGATATCGTTTACCTCATTGCGGAGAAGAAGGAATGAGGAGCTTTGGCGGTAGCATATTAGTCGTGAATGCTTTCGTTGACTTCATCGAGGTGCTGCTGCCGACAGAAGTCTAACAGTGAGAGTTTCTGGACCCTTCCTTCCCCGTGGAGCGGACAATCTGTCCTGCTCTATGGTTGCCATGCAAGCCGGTACCGTATCACTCGCTGTACATCGCTTGCCCCACTGTATGTGTAGTTTACAGGTCGGTGTTTGCCAGACCGGCTAGGAAATCAGTGCTTACCTAAGATCTTGTGTAAGAGGTGGGGTATTCATGAACGCGATTACGTTGTATCGAATTGGCCGTCGATCGCGGCAATTAGGCATTCCATTTGTTCCACGCATCGTTGATAAACTTGTTGTCGTGTTATGCCGTTGTGTTGTACCAAGTCGTTGTGAGATCGGGATAGGGACAGAATTAGGCTATGGTGGCATCGCAGTGGTTCTTCATGAACGAGTGCGTGTTGGGAAAAATGTAATGATCGGGCCTTGTGTGACCCTGGGTGGGCGTTCGGGGATCGTCGGTGTTCCGGTGATCGGTGATGATGTCTTTATTGGAACTGGTGCGAAAGTGTTGGGTGATGTCCGTATTGGGAACCGAGCTGTTATTGGGGCCAATGCCGTGGTGCTGCAATCCGTTCCTGATGATGCGGTGGTTGCCGGCGTACCTGCGAAAATCATTAGGCTTCAGGTTCGAGATCCTGAGAAGCGTCCCGTAGAGATGCTGTCGGTAATGCAGGCTGAGTGATGGACATGGAAATCGCTGCAAGACTTATTCTATGGGGATCTTTTATAGGATTGTTCTTCGCATACATTGGGTTTCCTGTCGTCATCTTCATCTGTTCGCGGCTGTTCGGTCATCGTCCTGTGCCTCCTCCATATCGGCTTCGTCAACACCTGCCGACGGTCACCATCCTCATTTCAGCGTTAAATGAGGAGGCTGTTATTCGAGAACGTCTCGAAAACGTTCTGTCGATCGATTATCCGCCGGACAAACTGGAAACCGTTATCGCTTCAGATGGGAGTACTGATCGAACCTGTGCACTGGCCCGGCAGTACGCCGAAACGTATCCTGGACGTGTGCGACTGCTTGAGTATCGGGAACGAAGGGGGAAAGCAACGGTCCTCAATTCAGTCGTGCAGCAATTACAGTCGGATATAGTCGTGTTTTCAGATGCGAACACGATGTTTCATTCCCAAGCAGTCCTGAATCTCATACGGTGGTTTCAAGATCCTACTGTCGGAGCAGTATGCGGGCAACTGCGTTTGCAGGATGCTGCGACAGGGAAAAATGTGGATGGACTCTACTGGCGATATGAAAACCTGTTGAAGGATTGTGAGGGGCGGTTGGGTGCTCTGCTCGGTGCAAACGGCGCGATCTATGCCATGCGTCGCACCGTGTTTGTACCGATTCCCGGTGACACGATCGTGGACGATTTTGTGATTCCTCTGTTCTCAAAGCTACGCTTCAAGCACCGCACTATTTATGACACAGAGGCCATCGCAACTGAGGAAACGGCGCCGGATATTGAAGGCGAATTCCGTCGGCGATGCCGCATCGGAGCCGGGAATTTCCAAAGCCTCTCTCGATTATGGCCGCTGTTGTTTCCGACACAAGGCTGGATCAGCTTTGTTTTCTTTTCACACAAAATACTTCGTTGGTTCTGTCCGGCATTTCTCCTCCTTGCGCTTATGAGCAACATCTGGCTATCGGATCAGTCCATGTACCAGTGGTTGCTGTTGGCTCAGACCGTCTTTTATGTGGCCGCCTACCTTGGGCATCGACTTGCGAAAGGAACATTGGGTAATCGAGTCGTTCGATTGGTTACGATGTTTGTCGCTATGAATATAGCTCTTGCGGTAGGGTTCTGGTGTTGGGTCACAGGACAACAACAAGGAACGTGGCAGCGTACCATTCGCTAAAATACTAAGGTATAAAGAAGAAGGGTATGAAGCGATGGTGTTTGCTCGTTAGGAAGATGAGGACGGGACGCTTCTGATCCGAACGACCTTTGCCGGTATGCCGACTGCCGTGGCTCCATTGGGGATATCGCTCAGTACTACGGCATTGGCCCCGATGTTGACATCGTTTCCAATGGTCACCGCCCCCACGATTTTCGCTCCAGCTCCGATGAAGATACGATCTCCGAGGATGGGGCTCGCCCTTCGTTGCGCGCCTATCGTTACCTGATGTTCAAGATAGATATGGGACCCTCCGCGTACCTGACCATTGATCACGATCCCGGTCGAGTGGATGAATACCAGACCTGGGCCAAACTCTGCTCCACGACCGATAATGCAATTGCAACAGATCACATTCAGTTTGTTGAAAAGTAGTTCAAGCGGGGTCAGTTGCCATCGCCGAGACCATTGCATGAGACGATACCACATCATTGCCGCTGTTCCGTCCGTCAGCAGAGTTTTGAGGATCGATCGCCAGGCGGTGCTGTCGTAGCACCAACGTGCTTTTGCTCGGATGTCTTCAGCGAGTAGACGGAGAAGGGTTTCCTGTCGGTTTGAGGTCTTCATGTTCGTGGTATGTATCGAAGGCATTGCCAGATTACTTAATATGCACAGGCTTTTACTATCGGTGTTTTAGTTGATTTAGAATCAGGAATGCAATGTAAGGTAGTCGCGATGTCCCCTGTAGGTAAATACAGCCAGCATGCATACAGGAGCCTTCAGGTTGTGACGAAGGTTAATAGTAATGAGTGCGAAATAGTAGGACAACGGACAAAGACTTGACGGTGGGTGTGAGGCATGAGCTTTGCTCTCAGGTCAATCCAAGCGGGTTTGGTCCCTGCATGGATTGTCTGGGAGGAACGTATGCATGTCTGTCGACACAAAAGGATCGCAAAAGGGGTCGCCCATCTCGAAGGCTCCGGTCAAGAGGGCACAGCCGATCATGCCCTCCGTATCCTACAAACGGGGCGAGGTCTCCGACGACGTCTTCCCTCGCCATGGTGGTCGCGTGACTCCGTCGCATCCCGGTTGTCGTCGTCAGCAGTGTCAGCTCGGATTTGAGCCGCACCAGTCACCCATCAGGATCAAGGCGTGGGAGCGAGCCCCGTCGGGGATCCACTCCAGCCCCTGGCACCTCGTGCCCCAGACAACCGTCGGTTCCCGGCCGTGTCCAGCATACCTACGCACAGGACGTCTGGCTACCAGCGGGCTGGCGCCAACCCCATCATGGCTCACGGTCGAGGCGTCTCAGTCCCCACGCCAGTGGCGAGGGAGTTGAAGGGGGAAGACCGGGGCTAATCGGGAGTGCGAGGTGTGGCCTCAACCCCTTTGCGAGCTCCCAGCTCCCCCCAGCTCTGCCGCGCCTAGCCAAAAGCGCGGGACAGATCGAATGGCACCTGCGCACGGAGCATGTGATAGCAGGCCCGCGCCAATTTATGGGCCACGGCCTTCAGCGCCACAAGGGGATGCGTCCGTGCCTGCTTGCGCTGATAATACGTGCGAATCACGGCCTCATAGCGAATGGCGAAGTGCGCCGCCTCGATGAACGCCCAGCTTAAATACTTGTTGCCGTTCTTCGTGTTGCCAGCCCCTTTGCGTTTGCCGTTACTCACATGTTCGCTGCCGACACAGCGACAGTAGGAGGCGAAGTGTCCCACGGTCGCAAACCGCCGCAGGTCACCGGCTTCCAGGAGAATGGTGCCCGCCAAGATCGGCCCGATTCCGGGGACGGTCTGTAAGAGCACATAGCCCGGCTGAGTCCGCCCCGCTTCCCGAACCGTGCCCTCAATCGTGTGAATCTCGTGCTCCAGACATTGCAGCACAGCCAACGAACTGCTGACCGATTGCACATGTTCGGGAAATGGCACAAGTGCCTGAATGCCCTCTGGGGTGAGCTGTCGAAGCCGAGGGAGGGAGAGCCGATTGCCAGTCAGTCGTGTCAGCAGGCTTTGTAGGCTCAGCACGACCATGGTCTTGTGCCGAACCAACTGACTGCGCTTCCGCAACAAGTCCCGCACGGCCCGTTCCGCTTTGGGGTAAATGTACCCGGTAGGGAGCAAACCTAGCCGGAGTAAATGGGCTAACCACTGCGCATCGTGTTGATCGTCAACATGCTTGAGCCCACTATACTGCGGCAGGGCTGGTGCATGAGCGAGGTGGACCCGGTACCCTGCTTCCATGAGCCCGTCGACTAACCAGTACCAATTATAGGTGGACTCAACGACCACGCCCTGCAGCGTGGTCTGATACGGTGTTAAGGCCGTGAAGATCACGGCCAGGTCATTGCGGAGGCGTTTCTGATACAGCACTCGATCCGCTTCATCAATCACGACCAGCACACTATTCGTGGCATGGAGATCAATGCCCGCATAACACATCATCGCAACCTCCTCGGTTAAAGTGGATGAGCCCGTCGCGTTAGCAACGACTCTACTCTTCAAGAGAGGAGCCTTCGAGATGATTATCGGGAGGAAGATTCGATTCATCAATCTGGTCGCCGCTTCGTTGATCGTCGCTTGTATCGCTACAAGATTGCCCACCAATGAATCCCTTGCGGCAGTCGCAGTGCTCCCCCAGTCAACTGTTGATGTGACGATGCCCGCCGCACCGGCTCTCATCACGGTCTGTAGCTCCGGCTGTACCTATAAGAATTCGCAACTACAGATGGCCATTGACGCGGCGCTACCAGGTACGACCATACAGTTGAAAGCCGGTGAAATCTATCAGTCACCTCCAGATGATAAGGGCTTTATTCTACGCAATAAGGCGGGGTCTGGCTGGATCGTTATTCGAACCAGTACACCGGATAGTCAGTTCGCTCCGCCAGGCGAACGTCTGACTGCCAGTGATGCGCCAAAACTCCCGAAGCTTGAACGAACTGGAACGTATGGGATGACCTGTGAGCCGGATGCACACAACTATCGCCTTATCGGCTTGGAGTTCCGCAATCCAGGTAACAGTGCTACTGGCCATTCTTCCGGCGCCCTTATTCATTGCGGGCGATTTGAAACAACTGTGGACGACCAGCCCCACCATATTGTTTTTGATCGCGTGTATGTTCATGGCCCATCACTTGCCGGGCAAGATGTTCGGTTTGGCGTGATCCTGCAGGGGCGACATCAGGCGGTCATTGACTCATGGATCTCGGATATCAAGCACAACTACTCTGAGGCAAACGCCATAGCGAGTTGGGGAGCTGCAGGCCCATTACGGATCGAAGACAATTACATCGAAGGATCTTCGATCAACATTCTTATCGGAGGGGCAGATCCGCTTGTGCCGAATCTCACACCGTCCGATATCACGATTGTCAAGAATACGATTGCCAAGCCGCTCCGTTGGAAGAATGCAGAATTTGCACTCTTGAGCATCAAGAATCTGCTTGAGCTCAAACATGCTCAACGGGTGTTGATCGAGGGCAATACGTTTGAAGGTGTGTGGCCTGATGCGCAGGCGGGTTTTGCGTTCATGCTCACTCCGAGGCAAGGTTCGGGAGTCGGTGCAAAGTGTGGTCCAGCTGGTTCCCCGGGTTGTGCTCCATGGACGATCGTCCAAGACGTCACGATTCGGAATAATAAGGTGAAAGCTGCTTCAAACGGTGTTGCTATTTCCGGCCGTGATCCTGGTGGGCCCTATACGTATGCAACTCGTTCAGGAAGCCGGTTCACAATTCGGAATAACATCTTGGAAGGGCTTGGAGGGTATTCAGGGGGCGGTATTGTTTTTGCCGTTGGCAATGGCCCTAGCGATGTCACGATCACTCACAATACGGTTGCAAAGTTCAATGCGGCCAACCTTGATGGAAAAGGATTAGAGCTGCAGGGCGGCTCGCCATCCACCTCAGCCAGGCTTGTATTTCAGGATAATATTCTCCCTGCTCGAAAGTATCCGTTGTTTGGATCCGTCGGAGGTTGTTCCACTACCGCACTCGCCACATATGCTCCAGGATTTCTATGGACCCATAATGCGATCGCTGGCCCATGGCCAACTCCCGCCGGCTGTACGACGGGAATTCTTCCTGGGTGGAGTGCAGAGAACGCATTCCCTGCGAGTGAGTCAGCCCTCGGATATGAAAATTACGCATCGGGGATTTATCGGCTAACAAGTGCCAGCCCATTTAGGCTTGCGGGATCAGACGGGAAGGATCTTGGTGTCGACTACGTTGAATATGTCGCGGCTCATGGCTTGTGGCCGTAGCATGTGCAACACGGCTCGGCGATGACGCAACGACCCTGTCGCCCCCTCGGCATTTGCACGCCGAGGGTGTAGTCGTGAAGTATGTGTGCGTAAGGCAGGTTGGGTGATGTTCCATGGTTCGTTCTCATTTCCGACTAGGGACCGATGGTTAGAGCTGGGGCGGCTAAATGGCTATCGGAGTGAGATGAGATGTTGCCTGTCTCTACACGGAGTGCCGCTTGCAGTTGTGACCAATTAATGCCGATGTCGGTATTATCGGTACCTTTTTGGGAATAAGGGCTGGTCGGGTTGAGGCTGTAGTTGCCGGTCGCAACGTTTGTAAATCCGACGGCAGTAACTCCCGCCGAGTTGAAATTGTCCGACGGATAATTCTTGGGAAATGGATTCGAGATCAGGACATTCGTGCTGAACTTGAACTCTGGGAAGTACTTGTTCAGCGTGGCTAGACCGACGCCTGCTCCGTCACCGAACACTCCGTAGGCGTTGTGAGGCGCGATGTTGTCGCGGAAGATAAAGTTTAGACCCGGTATACTCCCCGCCGCGTACAGTATTTGGCCTGTCTGAAATCCGGTATTGTGTTCGATCGTGACATCCGAGGGACCGTTGGAAATCTGAAACAACCGACCGCCGCCACCCCATTGTGGATTGCCGATATCCAGGAAGAGATTATTTTTAATCAACACGCGCTTCGTGGGTTGACTGGCATAGTTGCTGTCAAGGCCAGAGAGGGCAAAGCCATTAGCCGTATGCTTCACAATATTGTTTGTGAAGGTGATGTCCTCAGTTACGGACCAGGGTGCTCGGTTACTCTGGTTGCGAACGGTGATCATAATGCCGTAGCCAACCTGAGCGTGTACCCAGCTATATTCGAAGATATTCCCATCAATCAAAACCCGTCGAGCATTCTTCAGTTCAAACAGATTCTTGATTTGCCATGGGATTCCCGCATAGGATGCGTCTCCAATTTTCCACCGTAACGGCTTCGTGAAGAGGTTCTTGCGGATCTCGATGTCCGATGGAACGAGATTCGGAATGCGTGGGTCCGCTCCACCGAACATGACATTTTCTCCCGCTCCCTCCAGATAGTTGTTGAGAATCACAAACGGGCCAGGGCCGGTCCACCCTCCAATGGCTTGGGAGTCGAAACCACGTTCCTTGCAATCGGCGATGTACGAGTTCTTGACTGTGGAGGAAGCGCTGTTGAGCAGTATGCAAAACTTGAGCGCCGATGTCGGCAACCCGTGGACGTACATTCTGTCCAGCTCAATGTGGTGTGGGACTTGTGAGAGCTCGGTCATTAGCCCGTCACCCAGCTCAATCAGCTGGGAGACGAATGCGTCGTTGTTCTGCTTTGTGACTTCGAGACCCAGCAGTCGATAGTGATGCGCACCATATTCGGTTTTAATTGCGTGCTGATTCAATCCTGGTGACACAATTTTCGCCATCACGTTGGCATACGCCGGAGAGATACGCTCGCCAGTCGGCGGCAGGGCAGAGTCTGGAGCGGAGGTGCGGATGGTGATGCAGCCGGTGCCCGGTTTCACTTTTAGGGTAATAGGACCGACGAATGTCGCACCGGCTTCAAGCAGGATTCTATCTCCAGGAGAGGCCGCATCGATTGCGGCTTGTAGTTTGCCTCCACTAGGAACCACTGTGGTCTTGCCGGACGAAGTCCCGCAACTAATATCCGGGATCACCGGCAGCTGAGGAAGCGTCTCGCTGAAGGCCAGGACTGGCCACCCCATTGAGAGGCACAGTCCAGCTGAAATCGCATGGTGATTGAATCGCGTGAGATGGATCATCGTAAATCTCCAGGTTATCTGCCCAGTGGGATGAATTCTCCTAATCGAAGCGCTGTATCAATCTTGTCAAGGGAGCATCCGTTGATGCTTCCGGTGGCACAGACTTTCCTTCAAGGCAGGCAATAGGCGTGCCACCCGACTAGTTCTGCAGTTGAGAAAAACCACCCCCAACTGCTCCAAATCACGAAAGTGGTGTGAGCACCGTAGCTTGTTGTGAACGTGAGACGCAACAACGTCGTTCACATTTATCCAAGGCGTTAAGACGATGATTACGCACTGCATGGCATCCGTCGCCATGATCTATTTGTGCACCTGGCAATGCGGAGAACATGTTAGGTAACACGATGAGTGGGAAACGGACAGTGTCTCAACTTCAGCATGCGTTACGCGCGCTGAAGCGCGAAGCGGTCGGATTCACCTTCTCGTTTCCGTTACAGGCGCGCGTGCACGCGGCGTGTGCAGGGGCACTGGAGTACTACATTGTCAGCGATGTTCTCTTTTTAGATGATATGCGCTTCGATGCGCAAGGCGTGGTGCAGAAAGTGTATCGAGCGCAGGGTCCACAATACAATCCTCTGTTTATTGCGTGGTGGGGGTTGCATCGGCTAGGGGTCTTTCATGCCACCGGGGACTCGGACGCGTTAAAGGATTTCTGGGTGCAAATCGAGTGGCTGCGATTGCATGCCCTGCGACGACAGGATGAGGCGGTTGTCTGGCCCTGTGCCTTTGATTGGCAAGAAGGAGCCGCGCGACTGAAGTCCCCCTGGATCTCCGCGATGTATCAAAGCGTCGTGATCAGCGCGCTTGTGCGGGCCTATCGCTTGAAGAAGGATTCCGAGTTGATCGACCTGTGTCTCAAGGCCACAAAAGTATTTTCCCTCTCGATTGAAGATGGAGGAGTACGTACTGTGATGGGGCGCGGCGCGCTGTACGAGGAGTATCCAGTGTATCCACTTCCTCGGGTCTTAGATGGGTTCTTATTCAGCTTGTTGGGGCTGTACGATTTGGCGGTCGAAACGGGCGCGCCACAGATTCATGGTCTCTTTGCGGATGGTGTGTGCGGTCTGCGCGAGGCCCTTGGTATGTGGGACTATCGCGGGAAGTGGAGCTGGTATGGGACGCATGGGTATCTTTGTCCGCCTCATTATCATCAATTGAATGCGTGTTTGCTCGAGTTGGTTGGGACGCTGGTAGGTGATGAGGAGCTGGTGGTCCGTGCGCACCGATGGTTTCCACCGAAACGATCCTGGCTCGACCAGGCCGAAATTTATAGTGCTTTTCTGCTCACCAAGAATCTGGCGCGGCTTCGCCTTCCGAGGAACTAGTCCATGTGTGGAATCGCGGGAATTGTACATCTAAACAGAGCGGGGACTGTTCGACAGGAGCAGCTTCACGCGATGGCGAATACCCTTGTGCATCGGGGGCCTGATGATGAGGGGTTTTTTATTGACGGACCCGTGGGGTTGGCGCATCGACGGTTGAGCATTATTGATGTCAGTCAGGGGCATCAACCCATGTTTAACGAAGACGATCGCCTCGCAATCGTCTTCAACGGAGAGATTTACAATCACGCTCAATTACGGAGTCGATTGGAGGTCGCCGGCCATCGGTATCGGACACATTCCGATACGGAATCCATCCTGCATGCCTATGAAGAATTTGGAGACGAGTTTGAGTCTCAGCTGACGGGCATGTTTGCCTTTGCCATTTGGGATCGAGTGCGGAAGCGATTGGTATTGTCCAGAGACAGACTCGGGATTAAGCCACTCTACTATGCCATCGTTGGCAATCAGCTGGTGTTTGCTTCGGAGATCAAGGCGCTGCTCACCATTGAGGAGATCGAGCGTCAGGTCGATTACGACGCACTCGATGCGTACCTGAGTTTACGGTATGTGCCGGGAGAGAAGACGCTATTTCGGGGGATCTTTAAACTATTGCCGGGACATACCCTGGTGGTGGAAGAGGGGATGTGGACGGTCCGACAATATTGGGATCTTACTTTCCATCCGGAACCTCGAGATGAGTCTCAGCTCAAAGCGGAGTTGGAAAAACTACTCTTCGAAGTCTGTCAAGATCATTTGATGAGTGAAGTGCCGTATGGCGTATTTCTTAGCGGCGGGATTGATTCCAGTACTGTTGTGGCTGTGCTGCATCGCATCCTGAAGGATCCGGTTCGGACATTTACCGTTGGGTATGAGCAGGCTGCAGATGTGAATGAATTCGACTATGCCGGGCTCGTCAGTCGGGCTACGGGATCTGAGCATCATGAGTTGCGCCTATCGGCTCAAGACTTTGCCGAATGGATCCCTCAGCTCGTGTGGCACCTTGATGAGCCTGTGGGAGATGCTGCCTGTATCCCATTGTATTTCTTGGCGCGGTATGCCAAGCCGCGTGCCACAGTTCTTGAATCAGGAGAAGGGGCCGACGAGATTTTTGGAGGGTACTCGATCTATCACAAGATGCTCACCATGGCACGGACGCGAGCGTTAATGCCTGCGTCTGTATCCACTTTGCTCAGTCGGCTTGGAGAGACTGTCGGTGGAGGGGGGAAACTATCTCGGTATTGTCGCCTCTTTGGGAAACCACTTTCGCAGGCCTATCGTGGCGTCTCCGGGCATTTTCTCGAAGGTATGCGGCATACGTTGATCAGACCAGAGTGGGGAGTCTCTGAGGGAGGGTACAACTATCTCTCCCACACGCTCTCATCATGTTTCGCCCGTGTGCGGAATTGCGATCCACTCAATCAAATGCTCTACATCGATTCGAAGACGTGGCTGCCGGATGATCTGTTAATTAAGGCAGATAAGATGACGATGGCTGCATCCGTCGAGTTGCGGGTGCCGTTTCTTGATCACCGGCTCGTGGAATTTGCCGCAGGGCTTCCCACCGATTATAAGATCAAAGGCCGAATAACCAAATATTTGCTGAAGCAAGTTGTCGAGCCGTATCTGCCGCGTGAAATTGTGCATCGTCCGAAGAGGGGGTTTCCTGTTCCTGTGGCTGATTGGTTTCGAGGAGGGTTATATGACGTGGCGCATGATGTATTGCTGGGACGGAATAGCCGCATCGTTGACTATCTTCACAGAGCCGAAATAGCCGCTCTTTTGCAGCGGCATAAGGCAGGTGGCGTTGATTTCTCGAATGAACTCTGGGGGTTGTTGGTCTTGGAGTATTGGTTTCAACGATTTGGAGTACGGACATGATGCATGGGCAGAATATTATCTGTTTTGCGAATGATTGGGATGCGGATCCGACCAGCAAACATCAGGTTATGAAGATTCTTGCGAGAAGCAATCGTGTGCTGTGGGTGAATTCTATCGGATTGCGGCGGCCAGGGGCATCTGCGGGAGATGCATCGAGAATGCTGCAAAAGCTCAAGAAGTTCCTGCAAGGGCCTGTGAGTGTCATGCCCAATTTACATGTCGTGACTCCTCTGGTGATTCCCTTTCACGACATCAAGGGAGTTCCGACATTTAATGCGTGGTTTCTCGCTCGGTATATACGATATCAGGCCACCCGCTTAGGGATGAGCGACTTTCAAGTCTGGACGTTTATGCCGACGATGGCTTCGGTGATTGCCCACTTACGACCTCAAAAAGTTATTTATTATTGTGTGGACGAGTGGTCTGCCTTCAGCTTCCTCAATGCGAAGCTGATGGCAGACATGGAAGCTGAGGTGATTCGACAGAGCGATCTTGTCATTACATCAGCAGAGACGCTCTACGAGAGTAAGCGGGCCCTTCACCCGCAGACCTACCTGGTCTCACATGGGGTTGATAGCGAGCATTTTGGGAAAGCCACTTCTGCTGATACCGCTGTTCCGAGAGAGGTGGCAACACTGCCGCATCCTGTGATCGGGTTTTGGGGACTGATTCATGAGTGGATCGATCTCGAACTGATCGCAGAGGTTGCGGCGAAGCGACCGCAGTGGTCTTTTGTGCTGATCGGAAAGAGCGGCGTCGATTGCAGTGTGCTCGAGCAGGTACCCAATGTGCACCTCTTGGGTGTTCGGTCGTATGACACATTACCGGCATTTGCAAAGGGGTTTACGGTCGGCATCATGCCGTTCAGGATTAATCGGCTAACCGACAATGTGAATCCTATCAAGCTGCGTGAATATTTGGCCGCCGGGCTCCCGGTCGTCTCCACGCCCTTGCGAGAGGCGAGAGCGTACCAGCATGTGGTGAGGTTTGGCTCGACGGCAACGGAGTTTACTGCCGCATTGGACGAGGCGGTCGGAATTCGTCAGGGGTTGGACTCCCGGGTCTTTCTGGATGCCGTAGCCGATGAAACGTGGGTTTCTAAGGTTCAGTACATCTCAGAATTGGTCGACGGGTTGAACAGTTCCACGCTCTCTAAGAGCCGGGGGCGGTAGGATGCTTGATCGCGGAAGGATGGCACCATGAAAGAAGCAGATCATCTCTCTCGACCGATGAGAGAGCCCATCGGGTCCAATGCCATGGTGACCGGAAGTTTGCTGGTCGGCCTCGTGGGATTGCTGGCGATACTCTACTATCCTGTTCTTTATCACATGGTCGTGCAGTGGAATGATGACCCGGACTATTCTCATGGATTCTTGATTCCATTCATTGTGGCCTACTTTATTTGGGAACGACGTCAGCATATTCTTGCCTGCCCGCCTCAACTCGATCGTCTCGGTGTACCTCTGATCGGGCTTGGACTGTGTATGTTGCTGGTCGGCCTTGTCGGAGCCGAGTTGTATATGCAGCGGGTGTCGCTGCTGATTGTCCTTGCTGGCGGAGTGCTTCTGATTCTCGGGCGTGAAGCGCTCAAAGTTCTCGCGTTTCCAATCGGGTTTTTGCTGTTCATGATCCCGCTTCCTGCCATCGTGATCAATGCAATCGCCTTCCCGCTGCAGTTGTTTGCGGCCAAGACGGCCACATACTGTCTCGATACGTTCGGTATTCCCGTGTTGCGGGAGGGAAATGTCATCGTGTTGGCGAGCACGCGGCTTGAAGTGGCTGAGGCCTGCAGCGGAATTCGTTCTCTGCAGGCTTTAGTAGCCTTAGGGACAGTGTTTGCATACTTTTCCCAGGCCCTGCTGTGGAAACGGTGGGTCTTGGTGATGCTCTCTGTTCCCATCGCGATTGCGGCGAATGCGGTGCGAGTGAGTGGCACAGGGGTCTTGGCCCACTACTGGGGCCCTGAAGCGGCTCAAGGGTTTTACCATACCTTTGAGGGCTGGTTGATCTTTCTGGTGGCGTTTGTGTTTCTCCTCCTGGGAGGTTTCGTACTCTCGAAGTTAGGCCGAGATCAGGTTGGCGCAGGCCACCATGATATGCCCACTGTTCCACGCCCACAGCCGTTTGCACTGCAGAAGAAACCGATCGGGATTGCGATGGGCTTCCTGTGCTGTGCGCTCCTTGCTGTGCAGTCACTATCCCAAGGAGAACGCATTCCCACAAAACAGTCCCTTCAGAACTTCCCACTCACCATTGCCGAGCGTTGGGTTGGAACAGAACTGGGTTTAGAGGAAGAGGTCCTGAAGGTGCTCCGACTCTCTGAATACATCATGCGGGTGTATGTCCCGAGTTCTCCCATGGCACCTGAAGCACGACCGATTTCATCAACGGCGCGCACGCCAGGACCTGTCGTCCGGGCAATCGCTGATCGCTCATCGTCGAACGGGCCGGTGTGGCTCTATGTGGGTTATTATGAGTCACAACGAACCGGTGCTACGTATCACTCACCGAAGAACTGTCTTCCCGGGGCCGGATGGCAATTTGTCGAGTCTACGGAGATGGTGGTTCCGGTGAATGATCGTTCCATCACGGTGAACGAGGTGACGATACAGAAAGGGCTTGATAAGCAGGTGATTGTGTATTGGTATCATGATCGTGGGCGGGTGATTGCCAGTGAGTATTGGGCCAAAGCGTATTTGATTTGGGATGCCGCAACCAAACATCGATCAGATGGCGCATTGGTTCGGATTTCAGTGCCTGTGACGACGACGGTGGAAGCGGCACAAGCGCAGGCGCGCATGTTCCTTCAAGACTCATGGTCGTTGATCGTTGATTTCATGCCAGCAAGCTGAAGCACTCTCATGGCGTACGACCACCGAGGTTCCGCACGATCCGCTGCCGTTCACTCTGTCAGTTCAGTATCGATACGTATAAAAGGTGTCCTCCTTTCACTGGTGTTACGCTGCCGTTTCATAGGCTACAGGGTCTTCGGGTTTCACAATGATTGACATCATCGTCCTGCTCGCGGTTGCGACCTGTTTGGCGTTGACTCTCACCACTGTTCTCAAGGGGTGGGCAAGCCGCTTTCATCGGAGCGTTGCCGGCGTGTTGTTGGGTACAGCAGGTGTCTGTGTCGGCGAGTGGCTGGTGAGCGTTCCTGAGGCAGTGCCGGGACTCGGGTCTGTCCTGTGTTTTCTCAGTGAACTGCTACTGGTGGTGATGTTGTTTCATGCGGCGACCGCGTTCGACCTGGGGCTGGACGAAGATGTAACTCGCACTCGTTGGCTGCAATACCTCTCAACTGCTGCGTCTGTTGGTTTGGGCATATGGGTTGTCGTGGCGATGTTGGATGTCGATGCATCCAGGGACAGGCTCGGGAATGAAGTGGGGCTGAGTGGAAATATCACCTACCTGTTCCTCATCATCATGTATGTCGTGAGCATTGCCTACATCGAAGGGCTTCTACGCACGTTGAAAGACCCCTTCCTCTATCAACTGAAGTTTGTGCTGGTTGGGTTGGTTGCGTTGGCCGGATTCCGGATTTTTGCATTGAGCCAAACAGTCTTTCCGCAGGGACAGCGGCTTGATGCTGCCACACATGGGCTTGCGATTCTTATGGTGCTAGGCCTCATGGCCTATGGATTCATGCGAGCGAGGTTTCAGTCGTTTACGGAACGGATCTATATCTCGCCGAAAGTGCTGTCCGGGTCACTGACATTTCTCGTGGTAGGACTGTACTTGTTTGGCGTTGGTGTCGTCAGTCAAGTTGTCCGCTCCATGGGGGTATCGTTCGGAGTCGCCTTGAGCGTGCTCTTTGTGTTGTTGGCCTTGATAGCATTGGCGATATTGGTGCTGTCTCGCAGTACCAGGACAGCGTTGCGGACCACTGTGACGCGCAATTTTTACCGGTCGAAGTATGATTACCGGGCGCAGTGGCTGGAAGTCACGGAAGTGTTTCGGGGCAGAGATTCCGTAGATGCGATTTGGGATGGGCTGCTGGGGCTGCTGAGCCGCACATTTTCTGCAGGTCGAATTTCACTCTGGCACAACATTGAGGCGGAAGGACGATTTCATCAAGTGCGGTCTACGAACACCGAGTCTCCACCTGAACCGCTAGAAGTCTTTCATTGTTTGATTCGCTCTCTGGCAGAGACAGATAGGCCGTTGGCTGTGGACATGGTCGAATTGTTGCCGCAAGATCCGTTCGTAAAGGCGACCGGTGCGGTCTTGTGTGTGCCGATTCGCTCTGAGTCAGAACTAATCGGTTTTATTGCCCTGAGCGGGGATGTGGCTGGGGTACCGTATGGGCAGGATGATCATGATTTATTGAGGGCCATGGCACATCATGCCGGGGTGTTGTTGGCCCATGCACGGTTGGCGGAGGAGCGCCAGGGTTCGGCTGAGCTGGAAGCGCTGCATCGGTTTTCTGCGTTCTGTCTGCATGACTTGAAGAATCTAGCGGCTCGTCTGTCCTTGGTCGCACAGAACGCCGATCTGCATGGTCAGGATCCTGCGTTTCAGGTGTCCGCCATGAAGACCGTGAGTGATACCGCGAAGAAAATGACAGCACTGATGTCGAAGCTCTCACTCAAAGCATTCCAGGCACCTACCATCGCCGCACCGGAGCCGGTGGATATGCTCCCGATGATTGAAGACATCGTCGCTTCCTTGAGGGAGAGGAGGCAGTGCTGGCGGATCACGGTGGAAGCAGTTCCACCGATCATGATCGTCCGAGAAGAGATCCAACAAGTGTTGCTCAACGTCCTGTTGAATGCCAAGCAAGCCGTCGGTGAAGAGGGAGAGATTCGAATCGCGCTCATGCACCTCAAGAGGGCTGTTGTGCTGACGGTCGAAGACACCGGATGTGGTATTGCACCGGAGAGACTGCGATCAATGTTTCGTCCGGTGCAATCGAGTCGGCCAGGCGGTCTTGGGATCGGGTTGTATCACTGTCGGCGAATCGTCGAGGGCTATGGCGGCATGATTCAGATTCGGAGTGCTGTGGGACAGGGAACTACCGTGCGAATCGAACTTCCTCTCCCATCCCTGTCCATGGCACAGTCCTCCAATACTCGAGGGCAATCGGTTGTTTCGTCATAATATTCAGATGGAGCCGCATACTGCTATGAGCACACTCTCCACCATTTTAGTTGTCGATGACGATTCTGATATTCGTGACCAGATGAAATGGGCGCTGATGTCCGACTACCAGGTGCTTCAGGCAGAGGACCGCGCAACCGCGGTGACGCAGATCCGATCGGCGATGCCGCCGGTGGTCCTCTTGGATCTTGGTCTGCCTCCGGATGTGGATGGGGCCTCGGAAGGATTGGCCATTTTGCGTGAAGTTCTGAACCTGAATCCATTAGCCAAGATCATTGTCGTGACCGGTAACAGTGATCGTGCGAATGCTGTGACGGCCATTGAAAGCGGTGCGTATGATTTCATTGAGAAGCCGATTCAACTTGATGTCTTACGGGTGGTGCTGCAGCGGGCGCTGTATCGCTATGGTGTGGAGCAAGACCGCCGCGCGCATTATGCGTCGGTGGAAGGGGAAGAGTTTGAAGGGATAGTGGGGGTGAGTGAGCCGATGCAGGAGGTCTTTCAATCGATTCGTCAGGTTGGCCCAACCGCCATGCCCGTGTTGATCATGGGGGACAGTGGCACCGGCAAAGAGCTGGTGGCACAGGCGATTCATCGCCAGAGTACGCGTCGCGAACAGCCTTTTGTGGCTATCAACTGCGGCGCCATCCCCGACAACCTCCTGGAGAGCGAGCTGTTCGGCTATGAAAAGGGAGCCTTTACCGGAGCGGCTCAACAAAAGAAAGGGCGAATTGAGTATGCGGATGGTGGCACGCTCTTTTTGGATGAGATCGGTGATATTCCCCTTGGCTTACAGGTCAAGCTCTTGCGGTTTTTGCAGGATCATAAAGTACAGCGGCTTGGTGGGAAGGATGCGATTTCCGTCGACGTCCGGATCCTTGCGGCTACCAATGCTGACCTTCACAAGGCCATTGAGGAGGGGCGGTTTCGGGAAGACCTGTTCTATCGCCTTTGCGTGATCGAAATTGCGGTGCCTCAGCTGAATGAACGCGGTGCCGACATTGCTCTGCTCGCACGCCGATTCATGATGCGATTTGCAACGGAGCAACGCAAACCGCTGAAGGGGTTTTCTCCTGAGGCGATCGTGACCTTACAGGCGTATGGGTGGCCCGGGAATGTGCGGGAATTGGAAAATCGAATGAATCGGGCGGTTTTGATGGCTGAGGGGGCTTATATCACCCCTGGAAATCTTGGACTCTGTGGCCCGGCTATGGGAGGCGATGAAGCGTTGAGCTTAAAAACCTCTCGTCAGCGGCACGAGAAGGATCTGGTTCGGTTAGCGTTGGATAAGCATGAGGGGAATGTATCCAAGACGGCTGCTGAGTTGGGGATCAGTCGTCCCACTCTCTATCAATTGTTGGACCGCTATGGGTTGAAGAAGACAAAGGCCGAAGGCCAAACGGAAAACGCTTAATCTCACCTGAACACGACTTCGCGATGAATCCAAATAGCCTGTCAAGACGTTGTTAGATCGGTTTACAGTGTTAAAAATTATTACAAGCCGTTCAGTGCTCGTAAGATTTTGAATTAATGAATTATTAATGAATATGGCGCATGGTTATCTATTTTAGAGTGTAAAGAAACTTAACAGTTAGCTTCGCTATCGCCTTCGATAGAGTGTGAATCGTGGTATGAAAGATATAGTTTGCAATCGTCAATAATTTGGCACGGCACATGCTTAGACTCAGATATGTCCATGTTTGAAGCAGATAGAAGATAATCGACGACACGCGTCGTCGATCACAGAATAACCAGGGGAAAGGAAAGGTGTTCAGAGTGAAACTATCGATTATTAAATCAATGGTGTGCTCCTTAGCCGTTTTGATGGCAGGAGTGAGTTGGGTCGGTGGAGCTCAAGCTACTCTTGTCGCTTGCACCGCCGACATGGCCGATAACTTTTCTGGGAGCGATGGCTGCCAGTATGTGACCCCTTTTACAGGTCCAGGTAACGACTCACAGAATTTGGTAAATAACCAAGGTTTTTTTGGGTCAAGTGACTGGACTCTCAATGGGTCGGTGGGAAACTCCTCACTATTATCAGGCACTCAGAGCGGGCAGAGCGGAACCTTTAGCATTACTGGTTTGGCAGCGGACCTGGATGCGTTAGTCATCATTAAAGGTGGCCAGGGTAGTACTCTTGTGGGATATCTGTATGAGGCAGATGCGAATGGGACCTATTCCTGGACCTCACCTTATATCGGTATCTTTGCTCAAAATGGCAATCCTAAGGATGTTTCTCATTTTAGCCTCTATACTCGAGAGAGTCCTGGGATTGGAAATGATCCGGTTCCCGAGCCGGCATCCATGCTGTTGCTCGGTTCAGGGTTAGTCGCCCTTGGCTTGTGGAGACGGAGTTCTGGCAAGTCCTAATCGGTAGCGTTCACAAGTAAGAACAACCGTGAAGAGGGTCGGTCCTCAACCAGAGGGCCGGCCCTTTGTTTTTTCCCGTTATGCTCTCCTGTGCATCACGATCAATGGATTGTTCCCTCACGCAGGTGTTCTCTTCGGATCATATGCAGCTGGACCGAACCTCTCGGAGCATGATGCTTCCAAGAAAACTAGCCATCGGGCTCCTGCTTCTCGCGCTCTGTGTCCTGGGCGCCTGTTCAAGCCTCTACGATGTTCGAAAAACCCCACCTCCAAATGATCTGGAAGTACTGCAACGCCGTCTGCATGATGTCGGCTTGCTCCTCCTAGCTGCAGCCGTCGGTTGGTGTCCGTTCGAACAAGAGGCGACGTATGGGTTCTTCCTTGAGAACCATCCGAGAAAGGGGGGGACCACAAGTCGAGGCGTGACAGGTCCGATCGTCTCCTATGTGCATCCGCGCCTGCCAGCGGCCCAGGCTGGGCTTGTTCTGGGGGATCATATCATTGAAGTCAATACGGCGAATGTCGAAGCGCACGACGCGCACACGATTATGCAGCTGGTGTCTCGACTGACGGCGGCCCGCATTCAACCGTTGCAGCTTGAAGTCCAACGTGGGGCTGCGCGTCGAACCGTGACGATGCGGGCGCTTCCGGTCTGCAAATTCTCGTTGGGACTGATTGAAAGCAACCTCATCAACGGGGTGTCTAATGGCCGGGTCATTGCGGTGACGACGGGAGCGATGCAATCATTCGTCAGGGATGATGAATTGGCCTGGATTCTCGCGCATGAGGTTGCGCACAACATCCTCAATCATGCCCAGAATGCTCAGCTGAGGGTGATGCTGAACGCTTTTCTCCGCGCGGCAGTCGGGCCTGCGACACCAGATACGCCTCAACCAGAGGCTCGCATGCTCGAAGCACAGGCCGATCATGTCGGGGCGTATCTCATGGCCCGGGCAGGCTATGATCTGGATGCGGTTCGACGGGTATGGGAACGGCTACGGCAGCTCGAACGGGCACAATCCACGTCTGGGCATGCGATAAGTCGTACTCATCCCACCACTGTGGAACGCCTGGCTGCATTTCAGCAAACCTTCAAGGAAATCCAACATAAACGTCAACGTGGTGAATCGTTGCAGTTTCAGTTTGCCCCGCTTGACTGATCACGTTCCGTTACAGCCCTGAAAGAGTCTTCTTCGCGTCCTCAGCTCCGGTAAAATGCTGGTTGAGCTTCAATGCGGTCTGCAGCGCCTGTTTGGCTGCCGCAGCCTCACCGCTCCTGGCTTGTGCCATTCCGAGGTGGTAGTGCACGAGCGGCTCATTGGGTAATTTATCTGCGGCCTCCTTCAGCAGGCTCACAGCGAGGAGTGAGGCGTTTTTCTTATAGTAAATCCATCCCAACGTATCGGCAATATTGGGGTCTTCCGGTCTCTGCTCTCGGGCGGTCTGGGCATGAGAGAGAGCCACGTCAAGATTACCCCCCTGCTCAGCGATCAACCAGGCTAGGTTATTGGCGGCCGGCGCGAAGCGGGGATTGAGTTTGAGGATCTGGTCGTATCGTTCTTTGGCCTTGTCGTACTCTTTGCGGCCTTCATGGATGATACCCAACATCATCAGCGCGGCGGGGGCGTTGGGGGTCTTGGCGAGGATGGTTTCATACTCTATGATCGATTGATCGACCTTCCCGGTTTGGTAGTAGAGTTGCGCCAAGTTCAAATATGGAGCCAGCGCTGAACCGTCGATTTCAATCGCGGTCTTGAATGATTGCTCTGCCTGGGCCGGATCCTTGGCATTCAGCCAGAGTCGTCCGAGCAGATTATGGAGCAAGGGACTGTTCGGCACGGTCTCCAACTGCTTGATCACTCGATCCCGTGCCTCTTGCGTCTTGCCCTGGGCGCTCTTGATGGCGACGATTTGGAGAATCGGCTCGATGGCCGTCGCGCGCTTGGCCAGGGCCTCTTCAAAATAGGCCAGGGCCTTCGTCGTATTCTTTTCCGCTTGGGCGACCAAGCCGAGGTTGTAGGGGCCGATCGGTTCTTTAGGAGCGGCTTGCGCGATGGCTTCAAACACCTTCCGGCTTTTCGTCAGATCGCCTTTCCGGAGGTAGGCGGTGCCAGCGACGATGGCAGCCTGCACATTACGAGGGTTGATCTGAATGGCTGCTTGTGCCTGCTCAAGCGCCAAGTCGAGAGACCCTTCCGCCAGATGAATCTGTGCCAGTGCCGTTCGGGCGTCGCTCAACTGGGGGTTGAACTTCACGGCATCAGCAATCGCGGCTTTGGCTTGGGCGAGTTGCTGCTTTTGCAGATAGGCCATCCCGAGAAAATGGTGAGCTCCGGCAAATTGAGGACTGTCCTTCAGAACAGCCTGGAGCAGCGTGAGAGCTTCATCGGGTTTTGCATGGGCAAGCTTCAGCCGCGCATCAAAGAACCGACCCATAAGGTCGTGTTTGTCTTTGTCCCGGAGAGCGTTCACGAGCGGCTCGGCCTCCGCGATCTTTCCTGTATCCAGATAGTGGCCGATCAACTTATCTCGCGCGGTGGACGACGACGGGACGACTTCTGTGGCCCGCCGGTAGTTGACGAGGGCTTTCTCTGGTTGCCCCAGGGCGGTGAAATAGTCCCCGAGATGGATGAGCGGAGTGTCCGCTTGGGGCTTACGCGCCACCAACTTCTGCAGAGTGGCTTCTGCGTCAACCGGCTTGGCGTGACGTTGATAGTGGCTTGCCAAGTGAAGGTAGACCGCCTCATTCTCGGGGTCGGCTTCCATAGCTTGCTGGTAGTGCGTCTCAGCCCGCGCTGATTGTCCCACGACATCGTAATAGTCGGCCAACGCCAGGAGCGCCGGAAGCGCGTGAGGATCGACGGACAAGGCTTGGCGGAGCGTGGCCTCCGCTGCCGGCTTATCGTTCAGGAGGAAATGGACTCGGGCCAGGTCAATATAGACCTGGATATTCTTAGGGTCTTGCTCGAGCGCTTTCTTGAGCTCAGCAATACCGTCCTTATACTGTTTTTCATTGATCAAGCTCCGTCCATGGAGGATCAGTCCATCGAGGTGTTGAGGAGCGGACGCCAACACGATCTCAGCACGTTCACGGGCTTTGCCTGAATCCTGCGCCAGCAGGTAGAGTTCACCGAGCTTGAGTTGGGCATCCTGATTCGCCTTGTCCAAGGCCACTGTTCTCGTGAGCTCAGAGAAGGCGGCCTGGAGGCTGGGAATCGTACCGTGTTTCAGGTAGGCCAGGGCTAATCGGTAATGTGTGTCAGAGCTATTAGGCTCTGACTGGATCACGTTTTGATATTCGATGATCGCTTCTGGATATTGGCCATTCTTCATATAGGTTTCTGCTCGTTCGCGATGTTTGGCCGTCTTCTCCCCCGGTGTCTTCGAATCACACCCGAGATGGCCAACTATGATGAGAGCGAACAGAAGATTCCGGATGATCATCATGGAACGAAAAGACATGGATAACCTTTCTGGTCAGGAGGTGCGAGCCATCCAAGCAGGGACTATCTTACGACAGCCCTTGCACAAATTCATAGCTGCCAAGCGTAGAGAAAGATCAGTCCAGTGGGGGGCGATGTGGAGTCGTTCGAGTCGACGTACGTTGGTGAGACCGATGATGCAGGGTTGCGACCGGATCCATGGAAAGAGTGAGATGACGACTTCCCAGGATAGAGCGATCTGTCATGCTGTCTAGTGCGTAGCGAGGTTTCAAACGGGGCAATCTGAGGAATGGTTCTGAGGAACGGATCGAGTAGCGTTCTGAACAGGAGCGTTACCAGATGGCTCTATATCTAGCCAGAAGACAGGGTTAAACCAGGAAACATGTGAGTGTAAAAATATTTTACAGTACGAACTGGCGCGATTCTCTATCGTGAACAAACTATAACTAATTGAAGTGAAAAGCCTATCTATAACATTCGTACTAACAGAATATCGTCATATTTCAGGTTTCTCCTGGTGGGGGTGTAAAATTATCTGACGAAATGAGTCATGGATCTGGTAGCTGTATTTTTAACTATCTAGCATTTTCAACATCTTAAATGGCATGGCAAGTATATTGCTCACCGAATCTGACTATATTGAGGACTTCATGGCCTTATCGAAGAGCGATCATGAAGTTCACAACGTAGTCATTCAATAATTGAGAAGGGGGTGAATGTATATGAAGCGAATGGTATATGCCGCAATGTTTGTTCTATTGGCGGGAAGCATGGTTGTTCCTCAACCAGCTTCAGCTTTGAGGCTCTCGCTGAATGCTGGAGGAGGGGCTGTTGAAATTGATCTCACCGACAATGGCGCAGGAGATGCCAATGGGGCCCTTGATGCGATCACATTCATTGGTTCCGTGAGTAACTGGCGCATTAATGTCGCCACAGGAATTAACATTGGGAGTTCAACTCAACCACGTCTGGATTTGAATAGCGTCAATGTCTCTGACGGTGGTGGTGGGACCATGCAACTCATGCTAACCGAGACGGGTTTTACCACTCCGCCCGCGTTTAGTTTCCTGGCTGCAATAGGTGGGACTGCATCGAACCGGGTTCAATATCAGACTTACTGGGATGCCGGGAATAATGCATTCGCAACAACCACGCCGTTGACGAGTTCTGGGCTTTTGGGGCCTGGGGCGTTTGCAGATACGAGAGGTGGTCTTGGTGGTGGAGTCGGCCCATTTTCTGTGACACAAGTGGTGACGATTACTCACCTGTCTGGAAATAACGTGACGAGTTCGTTCGATGCGGAGATTTCGACGGTGCCGGAGCCTGCGTCTATGCTTCTACTGGGTTCAGGACTCTTGGGTCTTGGGCTGTGGGGTCGGAAGATGCGTAAGAGCGCGTAGCTCGTCGGCATTCTCCATACAGCTCAGCTCTTCGTCAAGACGGCCATCCCGATGACTATCGGGATGGCCGTCTTGTTTTGTGAACTACTCCTTTCTCGGATCTCTCTTACGGTGACTTTGTGCCTGTGATCATGTCTCGCTGTATCCGGATGATCTCTCTACCAGCCGTATGCACAGTCCTTGATTTCCCTCACCCGTGCTGTACAAGGCCTAAATATCTATTCAGATGGGCATGTCTCAGGTATGATTTCTCGGAGCGATTCCCAACCACGCAGACGAAGACTTTAGTTTCATTGAGCAGGGAGGGGCGGGATAGTGAACAGATTTGCATCTACCAAGTTGTTGATCGCGCTGACAGTTCTTCTTTCAGGGCCTTGTAGCATGGTGACTTACGGATTTGCCCAAGAGTCACCTCTAGCTTTCCAGAAGCGAGTGGATCTCACGCTCGGGACCTGGATCAGCGTGGGAGACACTCGGTGGAGCCACAATGCTTCGTCGCAGGGACTATTGGGTAACCCGACCTCGAGGCTGACCTATGCCGATCATTCCACGAATATTGTAGAGCTGACTGCCAAGGTCTATCTCAGACCTCATTTCTTCGGACGACTCCAGGTTGGAGGGGCTCATATCGGAGGCGGTCGGCTAACCGACGATGATTTTCTCGCAGCCGACGGAGGAAACCCCTCTTTGCGAACCCATAGCGACATCAGTGGATCGGGACTCTGGTTTGTAAATGCCGATCTGGGCGGAGCCTTGATAACCTTTACCAATAGTCGTGGTCATCTGGATGGCTTTCTTGGCTTTCAATACTGGCGTCAGAAGCACAACGCCTATGGAGTTCGGCAGATCCATTGTTCGGCGGCAGGGGCCTCAACCGATTTGGATGGGGGCACCCCTGGATTAGACCCGTTATGTGTTCCAGGCGATCCTGGCCTTAATCAGAATGTGCTGGTCATTTCCAACAGTAGCTCGTGGTACTCGCTTCGAGTCGGTGCGACAAGCGAGTATCACCTGCTACGATGGTTGAGCCTCTATGGGTCGATCGTGCTGAAACCCATCAACCTCTTTACTAATGAAGATACCCATCATTTGAGGGTGGCGGGTGGTGAGTTGAGTGCCCCCAGTTTTACCATGCGCGGCATCGGGTTCGGGGCAGATGCTGACATTGGCCTACGGGTGCACCTCACGCGGTGGCTTGCAGCTCAGGTCGGCTACCGGGTCTGGTGGAATCGCTTGATCGATGGCACATGGGAAAGTCATCTCGCCGATGGTCGCTCTGCGTCCTTTCCGCTGACGGAGTTTCAATCCCTCCGACATGGTCTGACGGCTGGGTTGACCGCCTCGTTCTAACAGGATACTGAAAAAGTTCACCAGCGGCGTTCTCGCATCGCTTAGAGGCTCAACGTACGGCACGGAGTACGATTCTCTGCAGCCTTACCGGACAGCCTTATTGCGCATCCTGCTGGGCTGTTCAGAGTCATCTCACCCCTCGATATCTGTGACAGCGACAGAGGTCGAAACGAGTTTTTCCGTAGCCTGCTAGGTGTCGGGCGTCCTGGAGCGACTACCGTCTCGATCGTCCGGAGGGCAAGGTCTCCTCTTCGTATTCTATAAAGAGGTGTTTCGCTTCGGGATGGAGGTGGCCGGGATGTCCCTGTGGAATACCCAGCGTGCGAAACAAGGGAGTGAGTTTCCCATTGGGGTGCAGATAGCCGGCTCTCAGAGGGACGGTGCGTTTGCTATGCCGCACCAGTCGACAGGGGGTTACGCGAATCGACGTGAGCCAATCGGCGATATCTTGTGGATTGCCTATAGAGGCCGAGAGTAACAAGAGTCTGGCCTGGGAGGGACAGAAGATAATCGTTTCTTCCCACACAACACCGCGTTCGGGATCAGCCAGGTACTGTGATTCGTCCAGGATGACCAAGCCGAGCGTATCCAATCTGACATCGATCTCACCACTCGCGGCATCGTAGAGCAGATTGCGGAGAATCTCCGTGGTCATGACGAGTAACGGGGCCTGCCCGTTTTCTTGGCGATCCCCGGTGAGAATACCGACCTTATCTGGTCCAAAGATCTTCGAAAACTCCGCGTACTTGGTGTTCGACAAGGCTTTGAGTGGGGAGGTGTAGATGACGCTGCGATTGGTCTCCATGGCCCGTCGTGCCGCTTCTACGGCCACATAGGTCTTTCCACTTCCGGTCGGGACGCTAATGACAACATCGGTTTCACTCACCGCAGCCAAGGCTTCCACCTGCCAGGGATCCTGGACGAAGGGTTGTGGCGTTGGCACGCCAATACCTTGCAGCCATTCGGTGAGCGAGATAGGGGGCTCCGACGGCTCTGAGTCCGAGGACCTGATCGCGGCTTTCTTGTGAGCGATCGAGGGAGCCTCGTGGCGACGTGGTGATCCGGATATGGATCCGGCCTGACGTTCTCCAATCAGCGTCAGCAGATCGGACTCAAAGCCGGCACGATTTTGGCTCGAATGTTGGAGCAGCAGCTCGATCAGGCGGCGTTTCCCGGCGCGAAAGTGGCGCTGCACACGTCCACGGGCCAAGCGATGCAGTACTGCCACGGGTTGTTGAGCTAAGAGCTGTTCGAGTTCGTCGGTGGTCATGTTTTGAAGTGCTGAGGACTGGGTGCTGAGGGCAGAGTTTCAGCCACACTCAGTCCTGAAGCCTCGGTCCTTAGTCCTACAGGGTTCATGGGAGTTCCTCCAACACACCGCGTCGAATCGCCGTAATCGCTTGGGACGCGGATTCGGCGAGGCCGGGGTGGGTTCCCTTGAGGGTTTGCACCTGCGAGAGATACTCCAAGGTTCTGGCCAGCAGTCGATAGATATCGCCTTCAGCCATGGTGGTCAATCGACAGAGTCCGATCCAGGTGAGGGTCTGGTCGGCGACCCAACGCTCCACGAGGGCGGCCACATCCGCGCGGAGGAGCGGAGGATCTTCGTAGGGCGATAAGCTCTCCGCGAGTTTGCGCACTTGCCCGAGCAAGGAACTCAGTCCTGGACTGATGCGAGGAAAGGCACCGGGGCGATCGTCATCATGGGCTAGACTGGCCAGAATACCGGCGAGGAGGGACGGATCTGCGCCGGTGAAGGCCTCCGCGCGGATCAGTTCGGTGATGAGCAACGAATGGTCGATGCGGATCAGTCGTGCCCATTCCCCCTCAGCCGTCAGTTGGGTCGCCAGAGTGAGGTAGCCGAATTTCTGCAAGACTTCGACGCGCTCTTGGAATCGATGCCATAAACTGGTACGCAAGGCCTGAATGGATTTGGTATGCCGCTGTTGTTCCTGCCGGAGGCGTGATGCGGTGAGAAAGTCCTTTTGGCAAGCGGATCGCGATGGACAGGTCGGACAAGAGAAGTCTTCTAACGATTGGACGATGGCGTCGGGAAGAGGCTCGTTATGGCTGGATACTAGAATGGGGAGCAGGGGTAAACGGAGCGGCAGTTCGTCCAGCTGATGACTGAGTCGATCGAACGTGTCGGTCGAACACCAGGGATAGGCTGATGTTTCCGGACAGTCGTATGTGCGGTCGTAGACTTCTTTCACGCTGGTGACCGGACATTCCGTGACGGCGCTTTCCGGCCTCAACACGGTGAGCATCGAATTCCTCTGGCCTTTGCTCTGATATTGGCGAAGCACGATTCCTCGTCCTCTACTGAACCCAACGACCCGCCCCGGCGTGAGAAACGGTAGTCGTGCTGAAATTTCCGGTGGTTCAGCGCGATAGGTCGGATGGCGCGTGTGACGGTGTCTTCGCGCATGATCGAAGGTGTGCCATTGGGTGATCCAGTCCGTACAGACGCGAGGGCCGAATGGTTCCATCTTGATGTGGAGGGCGTCGAGCTTCTGCTCGAGGACTTCGGCTCGCTGATTCAACTGAAACTGAGCAAAACTCTTGGCTAGGATGCCTTGGATGTGTTCATGAGGATGGGCTTTTAAGAGATTCAAGACCATCGGATAGCTGATTGTAAACTGGCTGTCGATGGCTTCCGGCTGTCCGGTCAGCCCTTTGGTCAGCACCGACAGATCGATATACGGCGAAGGGGTAATCACGGCAAATCCGACGTGATCCTTTCCTCGGCGTCCGGCTCGTCCCGCAATCTGCTGCACCTCGCCGGCCGTCAAGTCGGTGAAGTCGCGGGATTTGCGGATGCTGGACTGCGTGATCACGACCGTACGTGCGGGAAAATCGACGCCGGCGGCTAAGGTCGTCGTGGCAAAGACCGCATCGAGATGCCCTTGTCGCATCAATTCTTCGATGGCGATTTTCCAGGTCGGCAGATGCCCGGCATGATGGGCGGCCACGCCGATTCGTTGGACGATGGGAATCAGTGGGTGCTCGGCAATGCTGGGGTGATGAGCCATGACCTGCTCGAGTGCCTTCGCAATTGCCTCTTGGCGTGTCGTCGGCAAGACACAGTTCGCGTGGTCAAAGGCTTCCATGGCTTCGTCACAGGCTCGCCGTGAGGTGAGAAAGACGATCGCAGGCGTGAGATGTTTCTGACGGAGTGCAGAGATCAGATCAACCGGATGGATCGACGGAGGCATGCAGCTTCATTCCTTTTGAGATGACCACGAGGCCAGACTCCGTGACGGTAAACCGCTGCGCGTCGGCCTCTCGGTTGTACCCGATCTCTGTCTGAGGAGGGATCGTCACATCCTTGTCGATGATCGCGCGTCTGATACGACTCTGTGCTCCGATGGTGACGTTTTCCATGACGACGGAGTCACGGATATCGGCATGGTCGTGCACGTGCACGTTCGGGGAGAGGACGGAATTCTGGACCCTCCCGCCCGAGATGATGCAGCCGCCGCACACGATCGAGTCAAGCGCGACACCCATGCGGCCTCCCTGAAAATCCTGGGCGAAGACGAACTTAGCCGGAGGAAACTGTCCCTGATAGGTTCGGATCGGCCACTCGGCGTCGTAGAAATTGAACTGGGGGTCCACGGAGACCAAATCCATATTCGCTTCCCAGTAGGCATCAAGCGTTCCGATATCACGCCAATACTTGACCGCTTTCTTGTTCGCGTCTTGAAATTTGAAGGCATACACCCGTTTCTCCGCGATCATTTTCGGGATGATGTTTTTCCCGAAGTCGTGGGCGCTGCCTTCTTTCGCATCGGCGAGTAGGTATTCGCGGATCACTTTGGTGCGGAAGAGATAGATACCCATCGAGGCAAAGGCATGGTCCGGATCGTTGGGCAGCGAAATGGGATGCGCCGGTTTTTCATCGAATCGGGTAATCCGGTAATCTTCGTTCACGGCGATGACGCCGAAGCGAGAGGCTTCTTGGATGGGGATGTCGATGGCTCCCACGACCGCATCCGCGCTCGTGGCGATGAGCCAGTGATACATCTCCGCGTAGTTCATCTTGTAGATGTGGTCACCCGCGAGAATCAGCAGGAACTCGGGGTGTTCATCATCGATCAAGAACATGTTCTGATAGACCGCGTCGGCTGTGCCGCGGTACCAATCTTCGCTGATGCGCTGCTGGGGAGGAACCGAGGCGATGTATTCGTCGAGGTCGGCGCTGAGAATGTTCCAGCCTGCTCGAATATGACGGTCTAGCGAATGGGATTTATATTGGATGAGGACGGCGATCTTGCGAAGCCCTGAGTTCAAACAGTTACTGAGTGTAAAGTCGATGATGCGGTATTTCCCGCCGAATGGCACCGCAGGTTTGGCCCGTTGCGCCGTGAGGGGATTGAGCCGCTCTCCTTTTCCACCGGCTAAGACCATGGTGAAAATATTCTTCATTATGCGGATTCTAGCAGGACCGTCTTGAAATAGAAAGAAAAGGGAATCGTTGACTTCCCGTGCTATGCGGATAATACTAGCCACCAGAACGCCGGATTGAGCCATGCGGTTCGATCGGCCATGAATAAAGGAGTGAGCATGAAGCGAGATGTCGTAGTCGCGGCTTTGCCGCGAGTCGATTCAAGGCGAGTCACGAAGCTGGAGGAGAGAACCTCCGACTCACTCGAGAACATGGCCTGGCGACTGGAGAAATTAGAGGAGCAGATCCAGAAGTTGTCTGAACTGGTGCGTGACCATGCGGAAGATATGGATCGACTGGTTCGGATCGTGGCTGAGAACCAGGATGTGGTTCGCCGGCAGTTGCTTCGAAAGCATCATGAGAAGGTCCGGGTGCGGAAGCATCTTCGAGCACTCAGTTCATAAGGTCGCCGCAGATCGCTGCTCTCACACCGACAGTTGGGTTGAGTGACCCCAATACGCTCCGGTCCAAAACTCGCCGCCGACACGAGCCCCGTTAGCCACACGTCCTGGGCATATCGATGAACATCTCGATGCATGAAAAGGGGATGCATTGAACCAGCGAAAGAGGAGTCTCACTATCGTGAACCAATCGCATGTGTTTCGGCTGGGCGTGATTGGGTTGCTCGCTGTGATGGGTGGGGCAGACCCTCTGTACGCAGGGGAGGAGCCGGGTAGAGCTTGGAGCGTTCAGGTTCCCTATGAGGGGCCACCAGCCAACCCAGATGTGCCGGATGTTTCGATTCCTCCCAATACGACACCACTCGGCCCGGAAGAGCTTAAGCGAGCCGAGGCCTTGCTGCCGTTGTTGGAAGGGAAACAAGAGTTCTGGGCGATGGGAGAATTCGTGCATTTGGGTGAATCGTCGGTTCCGGTGTTGATCAAGGCCTTGACCATGCCCAGCCCTAGAATCCGGTACAACGCAATTGAAACGCTGTTGATGATGAAGGGAGTGGCGGGCGTGCCCGCTCTCATCGAGACCGCGAAGGAGCCAAGCGAACTGTCACGCGTGCGGGAACATGCGTTACGGGTGGCCGTTCGTCTGGATGCGGCCAAAGCCTCCGAAGCCCTCGACGTCATGGCCAAGGATCCCAATTCATCAGTAAGAAAGGCAGCCGCGTTCGAAGCGCGGTATATCCGTCAAAAGGCTGTCATCCCGATCCTGATTTCCATGGTCGGCGATGAGGAACGGTTTGTGGCGCTGTCAGCGCTGCAATCGCTCTGGATTTTGACTCGCCATGAAACTGAATTTCACGATTGGGATACCTCGAATAAACAGGATCGTGCGGCCTGGTCGAGCGAATGGGTCGAGTGGTGGGATATCAACAAAGAGACCTTTGAGATTCCGGAACCTCGCCGACCAAAACGGCGTCTGTGACGGGACGCTGAGGAGGTTGCGAGCGCGAAGACGGCTATGTTACGAATATCGCATACGTTATGAAATTGAAGACAGGAACCATGCTGAAGATTGCGAAGCTCGGAAATCCGATCCTCCGGAAAATTTCGGCACCAATTGATCCACGAGAGATCAAGTCGTCTGAAATCCAGCGCTTGATCGATGACATGTTTGAGGCGATGTATGATGAGCCCGGGATCGGGTTGGCGGCACCGCAAGTCTCACGGTCTATTCAATTGGTTGTCATGGGTTGCAAAGGGGAAGGCGGCTTCCCCGAAACGGTCCTCATCAATCCGTCGATCGTCTATTATGGACCAGAACAGGTCGAAAACTGGGAAGGGTGTTTGAGTGTCGATGGGTTGAGGGGGAAAGTCACCAGACCTTCACTGGTGCGAGTCAAGGCGTTGGACCGGAAGGGCAAGCCCTTGGATTTTGAGGCGACGGACCTGTACGCGGTTTGTATCCAACACGAGCTTGACCACCTGATTGGTAAAGTCTTTCTCGACCGGATGGCCGATATGTCCACTCTCACGCAACTCGAAGAATTTTCTCAGTACTGGCAGAAAGAACCCACGAACGTAATTTGAGACCTGCCTTGTTGAACCATTTGTGAAAGTCCTTCTTCGTGTCCTGCAATATCTTCGACCCCATCGTACGCTTGCCGTTCTGACTTTGCTTTGTGCCGCCGGTGCGACGGCGATGGAGTTGGTGCCGCCCTGGGTCATCAAGATCATCATCGACGATGTGATTCAGGCAAAGCAGGCCTCGTTATTGCCGGGGGTGATCGGGCTTCTGGTCGGTGCTTATCTGCTCAAGAACCTCTTTGCTTCGTTGCGCATCCGGCTCAATAATCAACTTGAGCAGACGGTGGTGCACGATCTTCGCCGTCATATCTTCGCCGCACTGCAACGCCTGTCGATCACCTATTTTGAGAATCGCTCGACGGGCGAAATTATGTCCCGCGTAACGAATGATACCGAACATGTCGAGCGGATCTTTATCGATGGACTTGAGGGGATGATGACGGCCTCGTTGACCCTGGTCGGCATCACGGGACTCTTGTTCATACTGAATTGGAAACTGGCGGCACTCGCGCTCCTCCCAATCCCGCTGCTCGCTCTGTCGGCCAGTTGGTTCACCTCCAAAGTGCATGGCTACTACCGGGAGACTCGTCAGAGCGCGGCAGAGCTGAACGGCTACCTGCAAGATGCCTTGTCTGGGATCCGGGAAACGATGGGATTCGGGCGTCACGGTCATGAGCAGGCTCGCTTCGACCGACTCAGCCAAACCTATAGCGACAAGAATCTTCAGGCCATGGTGCTGTGGTCGATCTATTCGCCTGCCATGATCTTGGTTGGGGCCTTCGGGACGGTCTTGATCCTCTGGTATGGGGCCGGTGAAGTGATGGACGGGCGATTGACGCTCGGCGAGTTGGTACTGTTTCTATCGTATTTGGCGATGTTCTATGTGCCCATTAATCAGATCCACTCCGTCAATCACATGTTGCAGCATGCCTTGGCCGCGAGCGAGCGGGTGTTCGATGTGTTGGATACGGTTCCCGACGTGGCCGATCGTCCAGGCGTACTCGCTCCAGGTCATCGTGCACAGGGCGACGTGCGATTCGAGCACGTGCGGTTCCACTATCGGTCGGATGTGCCGGTCCTTAAAGGATTCTCAGTCAAGGTTCCAGCGGGAGAGCGTGTGGCCTTGGTTGGAATGAGCGGAGCAGGGAAGAGCACGCTTGTGAAGTTGTTGATGCGGTTCTATGACGTCACAGAGGGGGCGGTCTGTATCGATGGGACGGATGTCCGCGATCTACCGATTGCGTATTTGCGACAGCAGATTGGGTTTGTCCAACAGGAACCATTCTTGTTCAACGGCACCGTTCGGGACAACCTGCTCTACGGCGATCTCCAAGCAGATCAGAATCGACTGGAGATGGCGGCACGAGCCGCTCGGGCGCACGAGTTTATCGCTGCGTTGCCGGAAGGCTATGAGACCTGGATCGGGGAACGGGGGGTGAAACTCTCCGTTGGACAAAAACAGCGAGTGTCGATCGCCCGGGTCTTGCTCAAAGATCCGCCCATTGTTATTTTCGATGAGGCGACATCCAATATTGATACAGAGACGGAGGTCAAGATCCGGGAGGCCTTAAACGAACTGACCGCCGGACGCACCACCTTCATCATTGCCCATCGTTTATCGACATTACACGATGTGGATAGGATTCTCGTGCTCGACCATGGTCAGTTAGTTGAAGATGGTCGGCATGAAGAATTGCTGACCCGAGGCGGGGTGTATGCAGGTCTTTATGAAGCCCAGTTCCAAGTGTGACCGGATGCTGAAAAAGTCCGCCGGCATCGTTCTCCCTTCGCTCAAGGCCTCACATACCAACCGCGTATGCCTAGGCCTTTTGCTCGCTGCGGCCTTGTTGGACGGTCTTTTTGAGCATCCTGTGAGGCTTCTCTGGGGTGTCAAGATCTTCCAGCGTCTCGTATAAGAACCCGTTGAGGATAGCGTCTGCTTGGTCGGAGTACGCGCGGGTGTGAACTGGTCGTGACCTCTGTGGTTGCGGCCAGAAATCAAGAGTCGTTATACTTCCGAAGAAGAACAAGGGAATGGGGAAGATTTATGGTGCTGGTATACGAGAGTGATCCGCTGGATGACGAGCATGCTCGTGGGCGGTTTTACCATGTCTGCCGAGGGCGCATCGATCGAACGCCGTTAGAAGTGCCTCCCGAAGATCGCCCGCATGAATGTCAGCAATGCGGCATTGACCTCGAAGCCGAAGATTTCTTTATGGCTCTTCAGAAAGGATCGGTATAGACCTCATGGCTACAAGTACAGGACGAAAAACCGTCGGAGTGTCACGCGGCTTGATGATGCTCTGCGACATCTGCTATGCCCAGGTCATTGCGGATAAACTCACGGACGAAAAGAATTTTGTCGCAGACGCGGACACGCTCTTCGATACCATCTGTTGCGGGTGCACCGATATCAACCGTCCTCTCATTGATGATATGGCTGGCAGCGGGGAGTGATGGATGCTGGTGAAGCGTGGTTCGCCTTTCGATAGAACCCAGGTCCATGAGTTTATCGAATGGTGAGAGGTGAAGCGATGAAATGAATCGGAGAAAACTATCGCTCTTTACATTCCTTCCCATTAAAGTATATACAGGTCGACTCACCTGATTTCACTTTCCAGGTTTTAATCAACGGCGGTTTGTCCTCGCCTCGCATCTCAACGACAAAATCTACGAGACTGGAAATGGGAAGCTTGTCCATATGCGGTTTCGCGGCATCCGGGACTTCAATATAAAACACCGTGGCACTGGTTGAGATAAGGATCTGACTCTTTTCCTTATCGATGTAGATCACCGGGCTGTAAAAGCTACGGTCCTCGGCAAAGGCAGGTACAACCGCTATGGGCAGTAAGAACAGCGAGAGGCTGAAGTTTAATGGCTTCATGAGCGAGGCTCCTCGTCTAGATGCTTGAGGAACATTAGTATATTTCGAAGTGGAATGTGAACCAGAAAAGTCGGTCTAGCGGATGAGGATATCGGCAGGGGTGACGTGACCGGACTTGATCCAATAGGTCTTCGTATCTGGTTCCGTATTCATGAGCGAGACGATGAGATAAGCCGGCAGCGGGAGATTGATCTTAGGCCAAATCTCTTCATAGTCGGTGGCGATTTTGATGTCGGTGATCGAGGGACGGGCCGGGTCATGTGGGTGGGAGTGATAGACCACTTGGAGATCGAGTCCGTTGTTCCGCATATCTTTCTTCGCCGACGAGAAGTCCTGCATGTCCATGACGAAGGCAATCTCTGCTCGTTCTTCCGGAGAGAGCCGCTCGAGGTGCGCTGCCTTAGCTGAATCGAACGACGAGAGGTTCTGTGCGCCTTCCATTGCCACGATGTTTTTGATGCGATAGAGATGGCTGACCACGCCGTTATTTCCAGCCAGGAGTCCACAACATTCGTAGGGAGTCAGTTCTTTCGCATGCGCGATGATGTCTTCGCGGATTGACTTGGGAATGACGAGGTCTGCCATGGTTAATTGACTCTGAATGAGCCAAGATGCAAAGGGCTCAATATTGGGTGGATTTGCAAGATGCTCAAAATGGTTGTCCAGCGAGGCCGCAGTGAGCGAGAGTCCGAGGCGTACATTCGGAGGTACGTTGAGGGTCCGAGCGATGCGAGAACGAAGCTGGCAGACGTTTTCAGCATCTTGCTAGATGGTGCAGCTGACGGTGTAGTCGAGACTCAAGTCCTTGATCTTCGGATTGGGGCCGCACAGTGGACAGGCCGGATCTTTGGGTCGACCGACCTTGCGGAACTTCATCTCGAGCGCGTCGTAGATCACCAGCTTATCCGCGATCGTTTCGCCGATGCCAAGGATCTCCTTGATCGCTTCGGACGCTTGCAAGATTCCCATCGTGCCGGCTAGGACACCAAGTACGCCGGCCTCCTGACAATTTGGTACGAGTCCGGCTGGTGGAGGTTCTGGATAAAGGCAGCGGTAGCACGGATAGCCTTGGTGTGGCTTGATTGCCGTGAGTTGCCCCTCGAACCGGAACATGCTGGCGGAGATCAGGGTCTTTTTGGCGAAGAAACAGGCGTCATTCACCAGAAAGCGGGTGGTGAAATTATCCGAGCCATCGAGCACGATATCGTATTGCGAGATGAGCGGGATAATATTGTCGGCATCGACTAATTGGTGATACGCGTTAACGGTAATTTCCGGATTGATGGCCGAGAGCGTCTGCTTGCCGGACTCAACTTTCGGTTTTCCGAGCGTGGCCGTTGAGTGCATGATTTGCCGCTGAAGATTCGAAAGATCGACGACATCTCCGTCGACGAGACCGATGGTTCCGATACCAGCCGCAGCGAGATATAGACCAGCTGGAGACCCCAGACCACCTGCACCAATCAAGAGGACCTTCGCTCGCTTGAGCTTGAGTTGGCCCTTGCCACCCACATCTTGAAGAATAATGTGCCGGCTGTAGCGTTGAATTTCTGATTCGGAGAGTTCCATGGTCATTTTGTAAAAGGTGCTATTGACGTCCGAACGTTATCTTTTACTTCGTGCTTCTCACATTTTGCCATCTGTTATTCGACGACATTCAATTCAATCGGATCGACGCTGCAGCCTTTTTTACGCAGGCCTTCGAGTGCGCGCTCGATCTCTGCGGTGTCACCTGAAAACTCGACATCCGCCCAGCCTGTCGTGTCGCGCACATCGGCCCGTCGGACGTCGGTCACGACGTTGTACTCACGGCCAATCTGATAGATGATCGGCTGTCGAATGCCCTCTTCAGGAAAGCGAATATGGAATCGCAAGTGCGCCATGATTACCCTCCCGCGATTGCCGGGACGATCGAGACTTCGTCGCCGGTTTTCAGAGCGGTATCTTTGCCCTTGAGAAAACGGATGTCTTCTTCATTGACGTAGATGTTGACGAATCGGCGCAGCTCACCGCTCTCGTCGCAGAGGCGGGACTTAATGCCGGGATAGGAGGCTTCCAGCGTATTGACCAGATCAGTGATCGATCCGGCGGCGACGTCGACCTCTCCCTGGTTCTTGGTCAACGGTCTCAGCGGAGTTGGGATACGGACTTTAATCATGACTCACCACCACCATTTTTCCCGAGTTTGAAGTTTTTCTCAAAGGCGACGAGACTGGGTTGAATACGGGTCGGCCGACCAACGGCATCAATCACCGCTTCCTGCGTCTTGAGCCCATTGCCCGTAATATAGGCGACCGTCACCTCATTTTTCTTGATGAGCCCTTGCTTGACCAGCTTCTTGAGTACGCCGATCGTGACCCCACCGGCTGTTTCTGCGAAGATGCCCTCGGTCTGGGCCAACAGCTGGATGCCTTCCACGACTTCTTCATCCGTCACCATGTCCATGGCCCCTTTACTCTCAGCCGTAGCCTTGAGCGCGTAGTAGCCATCCGCCGGATTGCCGATCGCGAGCGATTTGGCGATCGTCTTCGGCTTGACCGGCTTGAAGAAGTCACGACCAGCCTTAAAAGCCGTCGAGATCGGTGAACAACCTTCGGCCTGGGCGCCGTTGATCTTGGTGCGTACGTCGTCGATCAACCCCACATACTTCATTTCATGCAGGCCCTTCCAGATTTTCGTCAGCAATGAACCTGAAGCCATGGGAATGACGACTTGATCTGGTGTCTTCCATCCCAATTGTTCGACTGTCTCAAAGGCCAGGGTCTTGGAGCCTTCGGCGTAGTAGGGACGGATGTTGATATTTACAAAGGCCCAGCCATGTTCGCCCGCGATCTCACTGCACAGCCGGTTGACGTCATCATAGTTCCCTTCCACTTCAACGACATGCGGCTTATAGATGAGGTTGCCGAGGACCTTGGCTGCCTCCAGGTCGCCTGGGATGAATACATAGCAATGCAGATTCGCGGAGGCTGCGTGGGCCGACACCGAGTTGGCTAGGTTACCGGTCGAGGCACAGGCCACGGTTTCAAAGCCGAGCTCACGCGCCCTGGTGAGAGCCACGGCAACGACCCGATCTTTGAACGAGAGCGTCGGATGATTGACGGTATCGTTTTTAATGTAGAGTTCATCGATGCCGAGATACGCACCGAGGTTTTTTGCGCGGACCAATGGGGTAAATCCCGCATGCGGACCCACGAAGTTGGTGCCTTCTACCGGTAGCAGGTCGAGGTAGCGCCACATGCTGTCCGGTCCATCCTCGATCTTCTTGCGCGAAATCGCCTGCTTGATCTCGTCATAGTTGTACTTCACTTCCAGCGGACCGAAGCACATTTCACAGACGTGGATCGCCTTGGTCGGATATTCCTTCCCGCATTCGCGGCACACTAGCGCTTTCATCTTGCTCATCGTGGTACCACCTTCTCAAATCCTATGCAGAGGGACGCACGGCACATCCCGCATAGGGATCCCCATCGTCAAACAGCTCGGTAATCGTCGGATGTTCTCCGCAAAGAGCACAATTCGGATTGCGGCGAACTTTAATTTCTCGGAACTGTGTTTTCTTGGCATCGAAGTCCAGCATACGGTCGGTCAATGGCTGTCCAATGCCAAGGACCAGTTTCAAGGCTTCCGTGGCCTGGATCGTTCCGATAATGCCGGCCAAGACGCCAATCACGCCGGCTTCCTGGCAGGAGGCGACAAGGCCCGGCGGCGGAGGCGCTTTGAACACGCAGCGATAGCAGGCCGACTTCTTCGGGATGATTGTCGTGACACGTCCGTCGAATCGGAGAATACCGCCATGAACGAGCGGTTTGTTCGCGAAAAAACAGGCATCGTTGATCAGAAATTTGGCCGGAAAATTATCCACGCCGTCGATGACGACGTCATAATCGGTAAAGATTTTGATCGCGTTCCCGGCGGTGAGGCGCTCTTCGTACATTGAGACGGACACATCAGGATTCAATGCCTGGATCTTTTCCTTACCGGAGAGCACCTTGGGACGTCCCACGTCGGGAGTATAGTGCAGCACCTGACGCTGCAGGTTGGTGAGATCCACCACATCGCTGTCGATCAGTCCGATCGTCCCAACGCCGGCGGCAGCCAAATACAACGCAGCCGGTGAGCCCAGACCTCCGGCACCGACGAGCAGAATGCGCGACTTGGCAATCTTTTTCTGCCCCTTCCCCCCGACCTCGGGCAGGAGAATGTGCCGGCTGTAACGGTTTATTTGCTCGTCAGTAAATTCCATCTTAATCAGCGTTCTTATATATTAAAATACTTTTCGATACTGATATATCGCTCGCCGGTGTCGCAGAGGATAGTGACGACGTTTTTCCCGGGTCCCAGTTCCTCGGCGATCTTCTGTGCCGCGCATACATTAGCCCCGGCCGAGATGCCCACCAGCAGGCCTTCTTTCTTCGAGAGCTGTTTGGCGGTCTGATAGGCCTCGTCATCCGTGACGGTGACCACGCGGTCGAGAATCTTTCGATTGAGGACCTTGGGCACAAAGCCGGCTCCGATCCCTTGAATCTTATGCGGTCCTGGATCGCCGCCGGACAACACTGGTGACGTCGCCGGTTCCACGGCAATGACTTTGACCTGTGGGTTCTTTTCTTTCAAGAATTCTCCGCATCCGGTAATAGTCCCACCGGTGCCGACTGCGGCGACGAAGGCGTCGATCTTTCCTCCGAGTGCGTCCCAAATCTCCACAGCTGTCGTCATCTTATGCATCGCCGGGTTGGCTGGGTTCGAGAATTGATCCGGCATGAAGTACGAGGGATTTTGTGCCAAGATGCTTTCCGCTTCCTTGATAGATCCCTTCATACCCTCCCAGGCCGGTGTTAGGACAAGCTGTGCGCCATACGACGACAATAAGCTAGCCCGCTCCATGCTCATGCTTTCCGGCATGACAAGGATCAACTTGTACCCGCGCACTGCTGCGACAAGGGCCAGTCCGATCCCCGTGTTCCCGCTGGTCGGTTCCACGATGGTTCCGCCAGGCTTGAGTTTCCCTTGCCGCTCCGCCTCATTGATCATGTTGAGGCAGATCCGGTCCTTGACGCTACCCCCGGGATTAAAAAATTCGACTTTCCCGTAGATCGTGGCGGAACCCTCTTTCGAGAGACGGTTCAGTCGCACGAGCGGAGTCTTGCCGATCAGTTCGGTGATATCGTGGTGTAAGGTCGTGCTCACCGACCGCCTCCCATGTAGAAGAGGAACTCAACATGATCCCCTTCATTGAGGTGGGTCGTGGCCAGATGGTCACGGTCCAGCACTTTGTCGTTCACTTCAACGGCGACCATCTGCGGTTCGATGTTCTTGGTCTTGAGTAAATCGAGGACGGTTCCGCCCGTGACCTCTTCAGGCTTTCCATTGATTTTGACCTGCACGGATTCTCCCAAGTTGGCTTAGAGATTAAAGAATTTCGAAAATAACAAAGGCAGGCGCTGATTGTCAAGGCTGCGCATTGTTGCCGTAAATATCCGACAGTCCAGAGTAGACTCTGGACATGGACACAAGAACTCGGATCATTCTTGCAGCGGAACTGGCGACTCAAGGGCTCTCCGTTTCCGCGATCGCGGGCCAACTTGAGCGCCATCGAGAAACCATAGGACTCTGGCTGAAGGCAGTTCGAATCGAAGGACTCTCTGTCTTTCTGGATCGCTATGCTGCGGCCAAGACGGGGCCACGTCCGGCACGACAGGTCCCGGGAGCGGTCAAACGCCTTGTCTGGGCGATTCGCGCCCGTGAATACGACTGCTGTGGGCAGAAGATTCAGTACTTTCTGGCTCATGAACAGCATATCCATCTCTCTGTTCCCAAGATCTATGAAATCTTGGCTGAACGATACGTCTTACGGCCTCGGGGCCGGACCAATCAGCCACGCGGCGTTGTGCCGATTGCCACGGCTCCCCGCGCGGTCATTCAGATGGATACCGTGGTTTTTGGCGAGGTCTTCGCCTTTACCGGGGTGGACATCTATACGAAGGAAGCGGATGTCGTTCTGCGGACCGGACTAACAAGCGAGGATGGGGCCATGTTTTTGCGCACAGCCATGACTCGCCGCTTTACCGGGCCTGTGCAGATCATCCAGACCGATGGGGGCTCAGAGTTCAAAGGCGTGTTTGCCCAACAGGTGCTCCAGTATTGTACACGACATCGCATCGCCCGTCCCTATAAGAAGAACGAGCAGGCGTATATTGAGAGCTTCAATCGAACCCTGCGCAAGGAATGCTTGGGGTGGATCTCCTATCGAGTAGAAGAACTGCCCACACTCCAGGGCGAGGTGCGTGCATTTCTGGACCGGTATCACTATCATCGGCCGCATCTTGGATTCACCCCGATGCGACCGCCGTTATCGCCAAGCCGTGAAGGACCTGACGGACTGTCGGATATTTACGGAGAATAGTGCGGGCTGCGTCACGCGGATGAGAGACCGGAACCAGCAAAAGGATTCATCCGTCTACGCAGGAAGCCATCTCCTCCCTTTGGCCAGTGAGAAACAAGCGATCATCCTGAGCAGATTGCTTGACTTTAGATCCGCCTCATCGCCACTATGCCGCTTGCAGGAATACGGGGATGTGGAAAAAAAATTTTCTATTTCGCGCCGCAGAGTCAACACCGCTCGCCGAGTCTGAGAACGAGCTGTTCCATGATACGGAACCAGCCCTGGACAGCGCCGGCCTGGTTCTGGACAAGTTCCTCTCTGTGTGGGTTCAGGGTGATGGGACCGAGGAGCAGCCGTCGGCCTATACGAGCCTCTATGTGCGAACCGCGATGCTGGATGTGAAGAAACACATCAGTCTTTTGCAACCGCTTCAAGGGCGCTCCCATCAGATCAAACAATTGCTCACGCCGGACCAAAAACAGTTTCTTCGCCAGTGGCTTCAGGTTCAAGCCCCACAGGCCTGGGAGTCAGCAGACGATCACTTTCGCGATCTCTTTGAGATGGAATGATCCGGCCGTCACCGTTCCCTGTATTCACGTGGTGCTGCCGGTTGGTCACCGTCGGGCTACTGGCCGCAGTTCTGTTTGGGCCAGGGAGAACGGTTTCAGCCGCAACAGTAGAGGTCTGGTATGGCCCCGAGGATAGGCCACTTGAACATCTTGTCCGAGAGTATGATCGTGCCAAACACTATATCTATGTCGCGAGCTATGGGTTCACGTCGCCGCTCTCGGTGAAGGCATTGGCCGAGGCCACCAGACGGGGTGTCGACGTTCGGATCTTGACGGACAGAGAACGTCTCAACGATCCGAAGCAACGAGTGGCCCTCTCAGCGTTGCGTGAGGCCGGGATCCCAATCAAGATCAATCAACACGACAGCCTCATGCATCTGAAGCAGGTCGTGGTCGATGATGAGGTCAATACGAGCGGGTCGATGAATCAGACGACCAGTGGCAATCAGTACAACGACGAACGCCTGGACATTATCAGAGACCATGCCATCACCGTGAAGGCCCGGGAAAAGTTTCTTTCTTTGTGGAAAGACCAGGACCGATTCCGGGAGTGGAAATAGCATGAACGTTGGCGGTAAGGTGGCTCCGTACCTGCATCGTTGAGGAACTATGGTCGAAGAAACCGACATTGCGGTTGTGGGAGCCGGGGGCGGTGGAGCCGTGCTGGCTCTTGCGCTGGCGCAGAAGGGGATCAAGACGATTGTTCTGGAACAGGCGCCGGGACCACCGCTGGGATTGCGCGGAGAAATTCTTCAGCCGAACGGGCAACAAGTCCTCGATCGGTTGGGACTGCTGAACAAGCTGCCGGTATCCTCTACGCGGACGGTGCATCAGTTTCATTTCTGCCGAGTAGGTGGTCAACGGCTCTGCACCATAGACTATCGCGACTTGCCGCCGCCGTATAATCAGGCGGTGGTGACGCTGCCGAATGTCGCGCACCATGCCATTGTGGATGCAGTCGAGCGAGAACCCTCGGTCTCCTTACGGTATCGAGCGACCTTTACCGGATTGCTTCGCGAAAACGGGCGTGTGGTTGGTTTGACTGCCAAGCAGGGAGACCAGGAGCGGACGATCAAGGCGAAGGTGGTGGTGGGGGCCGATGGAGCCTTCTCGAAAGTTCGCGAGGCGTTGCAGATCCCGGCTGATCTCTACCTCTATCCGCAAGGGTACTTGATTGCGCTGTTGGATGCGGCGATTCCCATGGATGAAGCGAAGTATTTTGTCGGCAAGCGAACGATTCTTGGGTTGTTTCCTGCCGCTGGAGACAAGGTCTATGCGTTCTACATGATCAAGACCGGTTCGTATGACCAGGTCAAAGCGCAAGGCCTCTCCAGTCTGCAGAACGCGTGGATCGCGATCGATCCATCGAGTGAGCCGATATTCCGGACCTTGATCGATTGGAAGCAGACGGCCTTTTTACCGACTGGGCGGGTTCGTACTCCGACCTGGGTCGCTGATGGGGCAGTGCTAGTCGGCGATGCCGCGCATGCCATGAATCCGCACGCGTCTCAGGGACGCATGCAGGCCATGGTGGATGCCATGACGCTGGCCGATCTGTTACCGGAATGTCTCGCGACGGACGACTATTCAGCCGCCACGCTCAAGCGTTATGAAGAATCACGACGACCTCACGTTGCGATGCTGCAAAAACTGGCAGACGAGCAGGTGCTCTTTTGGAACACGGCCAATCCTCTCATTGGTTTTCTTCGGGACCGGGTCTTCAGCACCTTGGATCGCAATGCGCGCCTCCGCTATCGAGTCTTGTCGACGACAGCGGGGCTTCGTAAGGATCCTCCGTTCGGCATGCTGGACCGCCTGATGGCGGCGGGATTTCTTCCAGACCCTTCTGGTCGCGACATGGCGGTGGGAGGCGTCCGGTAAGGATATGCAGTCGGTTGATTGGACCATCGATGGATTGCCGGAAGAGACGCAAAAGCTCTTGCGGACCTATGTGAAGGATGTCACCAAGGTTTATGGATCTGAACTGGAAGGCATCATCCTCTACGGCAGCGCGGTGCGAGGGGAGTTTTTACCTGGCCGCTCTAATTTCAATCTCGTTTTGGTCATGTCGTCCTACGACCTTGCCACGTTAAAAAAGTATGACAGTCTGCACAAGCGTTGGAGTAAGGATCATGTGGTCGTGCCCTTGTTCCTAACGGTCGACGATATTCAATCCGCCTCCATGGCCTTCCCGCTGGAGTACCAAGACATCCATGATTGCCGGCGGTTGCTGTGGGGGCAAGATCCCTTCGTGGGGCTCAAGATCGATGCTCGTTACTTGCCCGCTGAAGTGCTTCAGGCCTTGCGTGGAAATCTGCTTCGGCTCCGGCAGCGCTTGGTGGAAGGCCGAAGCACCGAAGAGGCCATCACCATTCTCTTGGCACTCTCGCTTACCGCACTCCTTCCGGCCCTGCGCGGCGTGCAGCGGGTGCTTGGGCGACCGGTGCTTGCTCATGGAGAGCCGCTGCTCAACGACATTGAGGCTGCTCTTTCGATCGACCTTACGGGGCTTCGTGATGCGTTGCTCCTCAAGCGTGGGGAAATTTCTCCAGGGCAGAAGGAAACTCCGCGACTCATGGATCGGTACCTTGATGGCCTGACCAGACTTGTCACAGCCGCAGAGGCACGGATCACGTGACCGGGACACTCTCGAGAAAAACGTGGTTTGGGATTGTCTGGTTGGGCCCGCTTATCGGACTCATGGCACCTCTCGCACATGCCGCTCTCTATGATCGGCCTAAAGAGCGGGTACCGCTTCCGGACCCGATTGGTTACGTCAGCGATCACGCGCAAGTCGTTGAACGGGAGTGGAAAGACCGTATCCGATCCGTCTGCACCGACCTTGAAAAGAAGAGCGGCGTCGAGATGGTGATCGTGACGGTGCCCAGCATTAAGCCGTATCCCTCTGCGAAGGAATATGCGGATGCCCTGTACGCAAAGTGGCAAATCGGCTCGACACAGCAGGAGCATGGGCTGATGGTGTTGGTGGCGGTGCAGGAGCGCCAGGCGGCGATGACCTTGGGGCGCCAAATGTTACCGGCGGTCACTCCGGAAATTCGGCATGAAGTGAGTCGTCAGTATCTTCAGCCTGCGATCGAACGGGGCCATTTCGGTGAGGGGCTGTATCGCACTGCGGTGGCTCTGGCGACACCGGCGCAAGAAGTGAGGCTTGAAACTCCGTCACGACGCCGCATCAAAGGACTTGGGATCTGGATTACTCTTGGGACCACTGGCGCCATCGTGGGGTTCTTCTGGTGGCTCAGCCGTCCTGATCTGCGGCATCCCTATCGGCGGATTCAGCAGGGCGAGTATTGGGGAACCGGCCAAGGTGGATTCGGTGGCAACTGGGGCGGCTTCGGCGGCGGGACGAGCGGGGAAAGTTGGCGGTGAGGACTTTGTTCGCCTGTTGCCATGAAGTTACCGGCTGAAACAGTCATTTCGGTGGAGAAGCTCGTACGCTATCTCTTGGTGCCACAACTTCGATGGGACAAGTCGTCGTTTTTACGCCAAGCGGGCTATGAATTGAATAACGCCGTTCATCACTTACGTGACTTACGCGAGCAGATTTTGCCGTTAGATGTAGCGCTTCTTGAGAGGAACCAGTTCGGGCAGTACTATGAAATCAGGGGTGCATTGACGGGCCCTAATGGGAATATTCTCTCTGTTCGAACAATTTGGATGACAGAACACTTGTCGGGAATAACAAAGTTTATTACACTGATTCCTGATAGTCGGAGGGCATTGTGAGATTTGATCTTTATACAGATGCAGCTTTGGCTTGCGACCTACCGGTGCATAAGCTCCGTCGGGGTGATATCGTCAAGCTTGTTGAGCATCACGTGGCGCCGGATGGGACCGAAGGCTACTCGATCGAAGTCTTTACTGCCCTTGGAAGTACGCTTACCGTGACGACTGTTCCTGCTACTGCACTCGAAGCACTTCGCCAAGATGAAGTGCTTTGTGCCCGGACGCTGTAGAGAACTCATTCCCCACTATTCTCAGCGGCCTTTCTTTTTGATCATCCTTAGATCAGGAGTCAAATTCTATGCGTGGTCCAAACATCCAGAATGAGTTTTTTCTCTCGCTGACCATCCTTGCAGGCTTGGCCCTGTTCGCCGCTGGTTGTTCTGCAACGGCGAAGGATACCAAGGGTGTACCAACTTCTGCTCCGGATGTCGCTGATGCTGCGATTGAGCGCTACATTCGTGCCCATCCTGAAGTGATCGAGCAATCGCTGCAGGCGATGGAAGCCAAACGAGAAGCGGAACAGAAGGAACGTCAAAAAGTAGCCCTCAAAACGAAGCAGGATGAGTTGCTGCACGATCCTCTGTCACCGGTCAGCGGCAACCCAAAAGGCGAGATCACCGTGGTGGAGTTCTATGACTATCGTTGTGGGTTCTGTAAGAAGGCGGCATCCGCCGTCACGGAATTGCAGAAAGTCGATCCTCGAGTGCGGGTCGTCTATAAAGATTTCCCCATTCTGGGTGAACCGTCTGAGCTTGCGGCGAAGGCTGCACTCGCCTCATATGCGCAAGGGAAGCACCAGGCCTTTCATGAAGCGCTGCTCGAGTCGCACGCTGACATGACGAAGGAATCGATTCTAAAGATCGCGGCGAAGGTCGGTCTTGACGCGAAGCGGTTGGAAGCCGACATGGCCGATCCCAAATGGCAGTCTGTCATTGCGAAGAACCGGGCTCTTGCCCGCGAACTCGGCATCTCAGGGACGCCAGGCTTCATCGTGGGGAAGGAACTAGTGCCAGGGTGGTTGGATTTGAATGGGCTAAAGGAGCTAATCGCACGGGCAGGGTATGGAAGATGACAGAGCGTTGGAATGCGTGGAGACGGTACCGACTCCTAGAATGAATGTGACTCTATACAATGAAGGATGTACGCCGGTCCTCAGACAAACTTGTGCTCAATAGCTGACAGGATGCCGCTGATTGGACCGATAACGGATATGGAGTATCGTTCGCGAAGCACAGAAGCGTATTAAACGGATGGGAACTAGAAGGTCTGATTCTATACGAAGGTCTTCCTAAACGTTGTTGGGCAATATGAAGCACATCCAGCTATTGGCTTTAGTTATTGCAGTGTCAACTGCGATGGCTGATGATCCAGTGGCGACCCTTCGAAATGAATTGGTTGGCTTGAATGTTGCTGCCCCCGAGGCCGATGCCGAGCGGGATATCGCTCAAGACCAGATAGCGTGCTTCAGCATTAACGGCTTCGCAAAATACTTTCCGGGTGTGCCTGAGAAAGATCGCAAATATTGCGAAGCGAGAGAAAAGAATTTTAGGGGAACCTCCGATGTGGTCCTGACTAAAGAGCATGAAGATCTCACCTCTCAAGCGATAAAATATGCAGGGAGATACAATGCGTATGGCCTTCGTCATAGAAGATAGCGCTTAACAATGTGCTTGAACTAACTTGCCACGTCGACAACCGCCTGGTCTGACCCGAGCATTAAACCGTGTACTATGCTCTCTCGCACCAACATGCGAACAAGCAACCAATCTGGATATAAGCAAGGACGCAAGTCGATACAGCTTCTGTTGCAAACAAATGGGTTTAGCCATTTTTGTAGTTCCTCTACTTTAGGTGCTGCAATGAAACACGGTGATGGTGTTTGCCTGAGCGTTCTCATCGTGACTTTCCTATTTTGCTTGGCTGGAGTGCAGGCCACGTACGGGGACCCTGGTTCCCAGATTCAGACAAGCGAGGCGGCTCAGGTGCCGCTCTATGACAACCTGGGTACGCTGCACTATCCGATCACCACCACGGTGCCGCTTGCGCAGCGGTACTTCGATCAGGGATTACGGCTCTACTACGCGTTCAACCATCAAGAGGCTATTCGGTCCTTTCAAGAGGGTACGCGACTCGATCCGGACTGTGCCATGTGCTACTGGGGTATCGCGCTTGCCTATGGGCCCAACATCAATGCGCCGATGGATGCTACGAACGGTCGTCTGGCTTATTCCGCGATTCAGCAAGCCGTTCAGCGTGTACCAGGGGTGAGCGATCGAGAGCAAGCCATGATCCAAGCGCTTGCCATGCGGTACGTAGCCGAGCCATCAACAGACCGGGCTGAATTGGATGCCGCCTATTCGCGTGCGATGGCGGATGTGGTGCAGCGTTTCACGGATGACTTCGAGGCCAAGACGCTGTATGCAGAGTCACTGATGGACTTGAGCCCGTGGAACTATTGGACGGCTGAGGGTAACCCTAGGCCCAATACGGAATTGCTCTTGTCACGGCTCGAACAAGTCCTAGCTGCCGAACCTGGTCATCCGGGTGCGAACCATTTTTACATCCATGCGGTTGAGGCGGTCCAACCAGAACGGGCACTCGCGGCTGCCGAACGTCTCGCAGGCCTGATGCCTGGCGCGGGGCATCTGGTGCACATGCCGGGCCATATCTACATTCGGGTGGGCCGGTACGAGGATGCGATCAAGGCCAACGAGCATGCCGTGCATGCGGATGAAACCTACTTCCGAGACCATAACCCAGCGGTCGGCATCTATGTGCTTGGGTATTATCCACATAACTACGACTTTCTCGCGTTTGCCGTGAGCATGATCGGCCGAGAAGCGCAGGCCATCGCTGCGGTAGACAAGGTTGCGGCCTTAGTTCCCCAGGAATTGTTACACGAGCCCGGAATGGCTTTTCTTCAGCATCACCAGACGCGCAAGTTGCAGATGCGCGTGCGTTTCGGTCGATGGGACGAGCTGTTGAGTGCGGAGGGGCCAGCTGAGGATCTGCTACATGCCCGTGCTATATGGCTGTACGCGCATGGGCGAGCGTTGGTGGCACGTGGTCACCTCAAGGCGGCCGATGCCACGTTGGTGCAGTTGCGCGCCATCGCTCAGGATCGTCAGGTGAGGCCTCTGCGGCTTGAATTCAACAGCTCCGGCCTCGTGCTGGATATTGCCGTTGAAGTGCTTGCCGGCCACATCGACGCGGCGAAAGGTGATTTGCCTGGCGCGATCACTCATCTCCGGGAGGCCGTGCGGCGAGAAGATGCGCTCGTCTACGGGGAGCCACCCGAGTGGACGGTACCTGTGAGAGAAGAGCTTGGTATGCTTCTGCTCAAGGCGGGGCGCGCCGTAGAAGCGGAGCAGGTATTTCGTGAAGATTTGAAGCGATTTCCGAAGAATTCCTGGTCTCAGCAAGGCCTTACGGACGCTCTCCGCTTACTGGATGGCGAGATGAAAACCGAATGATGACATGGCGTGGGATACTCTGACGTGCGTGGATCATTTCACAAGTGGCTTTGGCATGATCGCCGTCAGTAGCAATCATCCTCAGTACATCATCAGAATCCTTCTATCGTCGTCTTGCTCTTTCACTGCCCTACGTATGATCGGCCCCCCAAATCCTTGAGGAGATTTCATGGCCAAGATCACTGAGATCGCTCCGGACCTATTCCGTCTTACCACGTTCGTTGAACCGTTCAATATTCAGTTCAGTCAGTTTTTGGTGCGCGACGATCAGCCGCTGCTGTTCCACACCGGTCCGCGGGCACTCTTTCAGGAGGTCAAATCTGCCGTGGCGTCGCTTATTAATCCGCAGACCTTGCGCTGGATCGGGTTCAGCCATTTCGAGTCTGACGAATGCGCGACAGTGCCGGAGTGGCAGCAGCTGGCTCCGCAGTCGGAAGTTCTGTGCAGTGTGGTCGGCAAGATGGTGAGCGTCGACGACTGTCTGGCGCTTCGTCCCGCCAAAGGGATGGTTGATGGTGACGTACTCGAAACCGGACGATATCGCTTTCGTTTTCTCGCCACGCCGCATGTACCCCATTGTTGGGAAGCGGGACTGCTGTTCGAGGAGACCCAACGGACGCTCCTCTGCTCGGACCTTTTTCACCAAGATGGGGATGTTGAACCAATGACGGAATCGGATGTCATCGGCCGATGTCGGGAGACGCTGCTGGAGTATCAGCGAGGTCCGTTGGCGAATTATGTGCCCTATTGCTCCTTGACGGAGGTGACGCTGAACCGACTGGCGGCACTCCAGCCGAAACGGCTCGCGACGATGCACGGCTCAGTCTATGTTGGTGATGGAAGTACAGCACTTCGCGATCTTGCCGTGATGTGGCGAGAGGTCCTCACGACATAATCCGGATAGACCCGCTCAGTCCCCTCAGGAATCACATTTTTCTTGGGAATAACGCCCGCCACGGCGATACTGCGAAAGCAGCACGTCAGGCCTTTGCGAATGAGGGAGGGTGTATGACCGGTCCAGCCAAGATCGTTGTGCGGTATCAGAATGGATCAATGTTGAAGGGCTATGCCCAAGACTTCTCTCCCGGGGCCCAATATTTTCACGTGAAGGCAGAGGGAGCTAAGACATCGGCCCCGCCCACGCGCGTGATCATGCAGGAGCTGAAGGCGGTGTTTTTCGTGCGCGACTTTGTGGGAAATGGAAGTTACAAGGAGGGTAAGTCATTCGTTCCAGGCAAGCCCTTGTCCGGGAGAAAAGTAGAGGTCACGTTCCAGGACGGCGAACTTTTAGTGGGCACGACGACTGGCTACGATTCAACTCGGCCCGGCTTCTTCCTCTTTCCGGCGGACGATCGAAGTAACAATATTCGGATGTACGTTGTCGCCAAAGCGGTCAAGGGCGTACGGTTCCTCTAGCACTATCCGTTTTTATCCCACCAGGTGTGAGTTCCTTACAGACAGTCACAACACAGTTGTTCATTGTTCTGTCGTCTATTTTAGCGGATCAGTCTATAGGGCATGGTGGACGATGCGAGCCTCATAAGGCGGCGCAGCGGCGCAGGCGGTCCATGATCGCTACCCCCAGCCCTTCTTCCTGACAAGGGTCCACATAGATTCGATCCAAACCTTGCGCGTCCAGCCGCCGAAGAGCCGCAAAGAGATGGCGTGCGGCTTCCCGAAGATCGCCGGTTGCCGAGAGGGCCTCAACCGCTGCAAAACGCTCGTCCGTTGCATTGGCTTCCGAGAAGATCAACAATCCAGCCCGTTCGTTTTTGGTGGGTGTCGGTCGTGTCTTGGCGGAGGTCAGGATTGTGACGGGAGTTTGGGTTGCGTAATGGCGAGCCAGTTGTCCTGGGGCGGTCGGCTGATCGACCACGGAAGACGATCGGCTGAGTGGGCCGATGGCGGCGCTGAGTTGTTCAAGCGTGATACTCCCAGGTCGCAACAATTCAGCCTGGGGGCCTATCAGTGAGACGATGGTCGACTCAACGCCGACGGGACAAGGTCCTCCGTCGAGGATGAGATCGATCGTACGTCCAAGCCCGTCTGCCACATGTTGAGCCGTTGTAGGACTGACGTAGCCAAAGAGATTGGCGCTCGGTGCGGCAATCGGTGTGCCTGCCTCTCGAATCAGTGCCTGTGCTACCGGATGGTTCGGCATTCTGACGGCGACGGTATCCAGGCCAGCGGTGACCAGATCCGGAATGGTCGGCTGTTTCGGCAAGACCAACGTCAGTGGTCCCGGCCAAAACTGATCGATGAGCTGCCGGGCTGTTGTTGTAAGAGCTCTCACCACATTGTCCAGTTGCCTCCGATCGGCAATATGGACGATGAGCGGATCGAATTGCGGCCGTTGCTTGGCTTCAAACACTTTCGCCGCTGCATCAGGATTCAACGCGTCACAGCCGAGTCCATAGACCGTTTCGGTTGGAAAGGCCACGAGCCCCCCTCGCCGGATGGTGTTGCCGGCCAGGCGAATGGATTCTGGATCTGAGGCTGGAAGGGTTTGAGCGTTCACCGGATTGATGGTGGTGTTGAACGAGGGTTTGTTCCTGTCGACCGGCTATTCTTTGACGGTCATGGTCATTCTGATTGGATCGAGGGGATTGTCATATTGATCTCGTGGCGCCGCGACGATCTTGTCGACCACGTCGATCCCGCGAAAGACCTCTCCAAACACCGTATAGCGCCGGTCCAATCCGCTGTTGTCGTCCACACAGATGAAAAATTGTGAGCCGTTATCGTTGAAGTCGCGTGTGCTGTTGCTCTCACGCGGCATCTTGGCCATGGAGAGTGCGCCCCGCTTGTGGGGATAATCGTTCGGTTCAGGAGAGAGAAAGTACCCGGGGCCACCGGTGCCATGGAGCATACGATCCGGCTGCTTGCTCAAGGGATCGCCACCTTGGATGAGAAATCCAGGTACCACCCGATGGAATGCTGTGCCGTCGTAGAACCCCATCTTCACCAGGTTGATGATGTTTTCGACATGCCGAGGTGCAGCATCAGGGTACAGGCGGATCTTGATCTCCCCCAGCTGAGTGGTAATGGTGATCCGAGGATCCTTTTTCTGAAATTGGAGCGTCATGGTGCTGACTGTAACAAGGGCATCCTCTTGGTGACAAGGAGTACTGCAGTGCCGAGTTCTAAACGCTGAACTCTGAGATGGCTGAGCACTTAGGTCTCAACACCATCTTCCGTGAGCCGTTCTTCCGGATTGATACGGAGCCACATGAATCCACCGAGCAGCGCCATGAACGCTGCCAGGCCGAGCGAAGCAGGCCATCCCCACTGTTGCGCGATCCATGGCGTGAGGGTTGGGGAGATTGCCCCACCAAGATTGGCTCCCATGTTCATCAAGCCGGACAGGCTTCCGGCATGGGCAGGAGACAAGTCGCTGATGGAGGACCAATAGGCGCCTATGGTGAAATAGAGCCATCCTGCTCCTAATGAGAGACAGGTAATGGCGAGGTAGGGTGATTCGACCAGGGCGCCAATGGCAATGGACAGAGCGGCTAGACCCATCCCGGCCATGCCGACCATCCGACGCCCTCGCGTGACGCCATGTCGGGCCGCCAGTTGATCCGTGACCCATCCGCCAAGGGGGCATGACAGGAGAATGGCCAGGAATGGAGCGGCGGCAAAGAGTCCACCGCGTAAGATGCTGAAGCCTCGTTCATTGACGAGGTACAGATAGAACCAGGACATATAGACGTACGCGACATAGCCAAGGCATCCATAACTCAGCATGAGCCACCAGACCGTGGAGGTGTGTCTGAGCCGACCCCAGGGCATCAAAGTCTGGGAAGTCGGCGTGGGTGCCGTGGCGATCGGGGCTACGGAAGGAGTGAACCCGGGGTGGTTCGTGGGGCGGTCAGCCGCAAGCAGCCACCAGATGACGGCCAGACCTAGACCAAGACCACTTGAAAGATAAAATGCCGTCTGCCACCCATAGTTGACCATGATCCAAGCGGTGATTGGAGGGGTGATGGCCGCACCGACGCCGATTCCTCCAATGGCAATGCCGATACCGAGTCCTCGTTCGTGGCGTGGAAGCCAGTCCGTGACCGCTCGGTTAAAGGTCGGCAAGGCTGCTGCCTCTCCAACCCCAAGGAAGAAGCGAATCAAGGCAAGTGCGCTCACGATTCCCAATGGTCCAGCGAGGAACGATGTGGCAGCCACGGCCGTCCAGGCCGTAAAACAGGACCACCAGATGAGGGCGATAGTGAGGACGATGCGCACTCCCCAGCGGTCGCTTAACCATCCCCCAGGAATTTGGAAGAGGGCGTACCCCACGACAAACGCGGAGAAAATCCAGCCCATTTCCTGGTCGGTCAGTCCCAGAGCCGGCATCATCTGACGAGCGGTGACGGAAATGTTGACCCGATCGATATAGGTGACGACGCTGATGGAGAAGAGTAAGCCGAGGATGAGCCAACGCATTGGTGAGGGGGAGGCCGATTCGGTGCGAGGAAGAGAGTCCCTGTCACTCACGGCAGTCTTGAGGGGTGGTGTTCAGCGGGGCTGGTTTGCACGATTGGTCAGTGGATAGAAAGCTGAATGGAGTGCCGCCTCGCAGAGGAGGCGGCACTCTCGCGGTTATTTTGCAGGCACGATCTCGAGCAGTTCCACTTCAAATATTAAGGTGGATCCTGGCTTGATGGGTGAACCAGGCGGGCTTGCATCACCATACGCCAGACTAGACGGACAGATCAGCCGACTCTTGCCACCGACCTTAATCTGTTGGACCCCTTCTGTCCAACACTTGATGACTTTGTCGAGGGGGAACGTGGCAGGCTCTCCACGCTTGATGGAACTGTCGAATACGGTCCCATCGGTGAGGGTGCCGTGATAGTGGACCTTGACGGTATCGGTTGCCTTCGGAGTTGCGCCGGTTCCGGGCTTGATCGGGGTGATCACAATACCGGACTCAGTCTTAATGGAGCCCTTTTCTGTCGCTGCTTTGGCGGTGAATGCGGCTCCAGCTTTTTTCTCACCCTCGGCGACGAGGGCCAGACGGGCTTGCTGAAGTTGCTGGATCTTTGGCCCGAAGGTCTGGAGATCGACTTTGGGCGAGCGCTTGAGCACGCCATCGGTCATCCCATTCTTGACCATGTCCAGTTCAGCCTCGGTCAGGGAGAATGTCCCGATTGATTGGCTGAGAGCCAAGCCAAGGGCATACAAGGTTTTTTGGTCATCGTTGGCTGGGTCCGATGCTGCCCATAAAGGGGCTGCAAGAAGGAAAAGCCCTGCCGCAAGAGTCAGTGTACGGGTTCGCATAGAGTGTCGGGTCCTTTCTTATAAGAGGCCAAAGAAGCTTGTAAGCATACGACACGCATCTTGGTCCTACAACACATATTTCACAGGGTGGAGATCGGAGGGCTTGGCTAAAAGCGATGGATTACCCGAGAAAATTCATGATAGCAACAGTGGCGGAGAGGGAGGGATTTGAACCCTCGGTAGAGATTTTGTCCCTACGGCGGTTTAGCAAACCGCTGCCTTCGGCCACTCGGCCACCTCTCCACGTCACAACTGTAGGGATCGGGCCGCATCCACAGCGGAAATTATCGCCAGGGCGGAGCATCACCGACGCGGAGGCATCTTACCTCAGCTCAAGGGAGAGGCACAAGGGATGATTCGCATTCGGACTTGGCTAAAGTGCGCAAGCACATTCTCGAGGTTGCCACACGGCGAGGCTTGAACAGGCTGTGTTCCTAGTGCGTTGGTTCTAGCGGGATCAGCTGTGTGATTCGTCTCTGTAGTGATTGGAGAAATTGATGGAGATAGTCCGATGCGTGAGCAGGAGAAAGCGCGCTATTCTGGGAACTATTACTCTCCTCTTCAGCCTGTGAGAGCAGCGTTGTATATCGTAGTTCAGTGTGGCTGGGCCGCACCACTCCGCTGAGTATCAGCATGTGAAGCGCTTTACGTTTCCGTTCGGTACGGCCAAGATACATTTTGAGTCTGGTAATTGCCATTGTGTACCCTCCTCGGTGATCGATCATGTTATCCGGCGGCGGTGACATGCGCTCAGATCCACAAGATGTGCTTGAAGTCCGTCTCGAGACTTTTGGGGTGACCACAGTGACGGCATCGAGCAGAGAGGACTGACTGGTCTGCAATGCCTGTCGTGCGAAGCACCAGGTGATACGTCCTCCCTCCGCAGAAAGGACAGGCCTTCCCACGTAGTTCCCGTCGAATAGCTCCTCTAGAATTCGGTTGTTTTTCCACGTGTGGTTCTCCTGCTCACCCTGAGGCTTTGTATGGAACATTCATAGGAATATGAGTGAAGGGAGGTTTCTTCGGGAGGGAGAAGAAACCGTCGTTGCCTGCGGGTGGGCATCCGCACACAACGTCCTTCACCCACGTGCTCTGTACGCCCTCCCATGCTGGCGCATCACGCTATCCATGTTTTCCGACCAATCGCTCGACCTTCATGCGCGAATCACAATCTGTTCCCACATTCGGTGGGGAACCGGTTGCGCCTGGTTTGCCGGTGCGATGAACTGCCTGAGCCGGGCTTGATCTTTGGACGAGGTGAGGAGCAAGTCGAGCTTGACCCACTGGTGTTTGACCCACTGGACCTCGGCGAGGTCTATCTGGATAGCTGAACCCTCATCGTTGGGTAACCACAGGCGTAATTTGACATAGTCACCAGGGTGCAACTGTTCAGGGCCTGTGATCGAAGGAGGGGAGGAGGAGAGTGCATAAATACATCCTTCGCCCTGTAACCCTTCGCTTCCTTCCGACAGGATGCAGTCGATTGCGATCTTTGAGACCATTGCCTGGGGCATCATCATTACGCCTCCTTGAGAAGTCTCGATGGTCATTGCACGGTAATACGAGAACGGAAATGCGACTACTACCCTCGTAGGTGGCAAGACCCATCAAACGGGGGTGTCGCTGTGATTTGGCTGGTATCCAGCGGGATGGGACAGTGGGCCATGGGTAGCCCACTCTGTTCAAAGAAGTGCAAAGGGAAGACGGGTACGAGTGCTTCAGGATCTGAGGCCGGTACTGTCAACAAGGCACTGCATCCGTATGAGACAGTTTTGATGAGAACTGAAGTAGAGCTCCGGTCGTGGGTTTAGGCTCTTCTGAGATTTACAGCACCGGGACAAAACGGGTAGGTGCTACCCACTATCCGCACCGGAAGGCAGCTTCTGTGGCACCCTGCCTGTCGTCAGGTCACGGAAGGCGTTTCGATTCAACGATGGGTCGTCTCTGCGTGGTTAAAGCCATTGCCGTGTCGCGAAATAGCTGAAGGCAAGGACACACAGGACTCCCATAATACACAGCACGGCTGCTCTCGCAAGAGGATTGTGAAGCCACTGGAGTGAGCTTTGAAATGGGTTGAGAGAGACTGCCATAGGTCACCTCTCTTCTCACAAGGTGTGGGCTGGATCGTACGGTCATAAGGCTACGCTTGGTGGATAAGTCTGTAAAGAGGAGTTTAATGGCTCCTGGAGCCGGTTGCCCGGTATCCTCGATCAAAAATCGTGGCATCAAGCCCGATCGGATCCTTCCAATTCAGTTTCCCTTCTCCCTCGCTTGTGCTTGTCCTAACAGTAGGCTTCGACTGTGACGGTCTTTGAAAAACTCAAGCTCGATGTTGCTTGCTTCGCCCGCTGCTCGAACGCCTGGGCCTTTTCCAGGCAGTCTATCCCCTGCAGGCGGATATGTTCGGCTTTCTTATGATGTAAGACCACAACAATGTCAGCATTGAGGGCTGAGATCACCGGCCTTGTGAAGTCCGCACAGGCCGCGCTCGTCATAATCAGAAGAACAGAGGTAGCAAGCGTGGTTCTACCGTGTACCAAGTCACTCTCTTAGAACTTTTTTAAAACAGTCACCTGCGTTGATAGCCTTCAGCGTTGCACAGCTGAGGATCTTGGATGACCCTTTGGCGTCGTTATAGATCAGGACGGCAAACATCTGGCCGTCACGACAGGTCACATTCCAAACGGCATCATCCGACTTCGTTGCCCCCTGGAAGAAGCTTCGTGTCACGGAGTCGCAGCGTTGTCCACTGCCTTGAAGAAACTTGGCAAAGAGCGTGTTTCGGTCTCCCGATGTCATCTGCTGTATACGGCCATGGGCGGGGTTCGCTGATACCTCTTGTGTCCAGATTCCCCCGAGCAAGAGAACAATAATAAGCAACTGAACCATCTGTTATCCTTCCTGTTGCGTATTCTATTAGGCGAGGCAGACCCAGGACTACTGTCGGTCCTAGTTAATATGTCGTTCCCCGTGTCATTTGCATGCCTATCTCAATAATCCGCCCGATGTGCTCCAACAACTTCACCGACTGCTTGGAGTCCATCCCGTTCTGATTCAAGCCCTCGAGAATGTGATTCACGACTTTTTCTTCGATCTGAGCCATCACGGACAGCAATGGGGGCATGGTCTCAGGGAGTCGAGCTCGTAGATTCTTCGTTCGTAAGACCCGATCAGTCTTTGACCGGTATAACCTCACGCGTGAGGATGATCTTCGTAAGGCCGCGAAGCGGCTCAACCGGTATATCGACACTTGGGAGAGTTGAGCGGGAAGGTAGTTTGGATGAAAGTTCACAGCCTGCTGAAATATGGCGGAGGGGGCGAGATTTGAACTCGCGGATGAGTTACCCCATCTCCGGTTTTCAAGACCGGCACGTTCGGCCGCTCCGTCACCCCTCCGGCCTTGCGCTTTAGGCAGGTATGAGATCGCGCAGTATACGGTGTTCCGATGGGGTTGGTAAACACCTTCCTTCGTTTTCTTTCGGAATCGATTCTGACGACTCACACAGCCCAGGACCCGGCTGTGAATTGGGCTCTCGCCTCTGAGCCGGAAGTTGGATAAGCTGCACGAAGCAGTGTTGTCTATCTTTGAACCACCGACCGGAGGGAGTATCTATGAAGTGTCCACAATGTTTTATGGAAAACGATGCTTCGGCCACGAAGTGCTCCGTGTGTGAGCAGGCCTTGAATGCACCACGAGCAAAATCGGTGAAATACATGAGCTTCTACGCGGAGTATTTTGCCTTTCGAGAATTAGTGACGCCGCAGCTCATTAAAGTCATCTACTTTATTGGAGCGTGCTTCATCACCGCTGGCGGGCTGTTGTCGATCTTGTCGCCTGATGCGCTGGATGAGTATGCGGCTGGTCCGATTTTCACTCGCCTTGGGGGGGTTGCAGCCCTTGTGATGGGCAATCTGGTCTGGCGCATCATGTGTGAAGGGGCCATTCTGCTCTTTAGTCTTCATGAGCTGCTGGTCAGCATTGATACGCGGACAGGGCTGCTGGTGCGGCAGGGGAAACGCATTGAACCCTGAGACAGCTCAATCGGGGAATATACAGAAGAGCTTCTCTCGCAGGCAGGCGCTGCAAATCCTGAAGTCTTGGGAAATGCAATGATGTGCTTGTTGGTCCAACCACAGGCCTTGCTCTATTGGTGGTTGAAAGGATCTGATCTATCCAGCATGAGTATTGTAAGTCCATTCGCGTCGGTTCTATGTTCGAAATTGGCTTGGTTTCGGCTCAGGCAAATATCAAGATCTTTGAAATCCGCAATGCCACGCTTAAGGTCGACCACTTGATTGACGCGTCCTTGATATAAAAACACGAGCGCATTGACGGAATCTGAAAAATGTATCTCACTGCGCTCCTCGATATTCCAATTCATGTGTAGTACGGATCTAGCTTTTGCATTATTCGTGTAAGGTCCAAAAATACAGACCCTATCCCATGCAAAGGTCACGTCAAGATCAGAGAAGATAATTGCCTTTTGGTTTTCCTTTTGTAGCTGTACGGAAAGCTTGTTTGGGAATGACGCGCGTTCCTTGAAAAACGCGTAAGGGGTCGCTCCAGTAGCATACGTAAAAGTTGTTCCAACGAGGTCCATGAAGGTATCAGGGAGCTTTCGGAGGCCTGGTACGAGTAAGGACATGAAGAATGCCATCAGTAACGCTGAAACAATTTTGGGGAGATAGTCCATGCGCCACGTTGAGTGGGGGGATGCTTTTATTCTTCGACTTAACATCAATGCGCAGAACAGCAATATCGACATGGCGGGGATAGAAAACACGAACACCAGGGCGCCCTGTCCATCAGTAAGGGTGATCACACAAGATGCCAAGAAAATGAGTAGCGTGAGGAGGGTAAGAACTAGAACACCAACGGATAAAAGTGTGTTCATGATGATAAGGATGCTAAAACAGACCTCTCGTTTTGTCTGCAAATAAGTGCATCATGTGAAGTGGCTCTCGGGGTCTTCAGGGAAATTGGCTTTGCACGTCCTAAGTGGCGCCTGCTCCCTTTGTCAGGTCACAATCTGCTGGTGGATATCGATACACGGACAGGGTTGCTGGTGCGGCAGGTCAAACGCACTGAGCCGTGAAACGGCTCGATTGGGCGTTACGGGGAAGAACGCTTCTCAGCGCATGAAACACCCGCCGAACCGATAGATGAGACGGGTGGCGCTGCTGATAACAGGCTTCAGCCAGCCGTGGATCCTCACAGTGGACCACCGACATCAACTCGGCTATGCTGAGCCCAACAAACTTTAACCGGGAGGTCGATTATGCCTGGAATGTTTGGCGACAACCCTCCTCTTCTCCTGATCACAATTGCCGTTGCAGTCGTCGCCATTATTGTTTTTGCCTTCATGACCGCAGGTTTCTAGCATTGGATGCTTTGGACCTTCCAAGGTCGCCTGACTGGTTTGATTTCTTATCAACGCTAGCCACTGCCTAGTCATGCAGGGTGGATGAGGTGGCTCCGGTCTGTTGGGCAGCCTTTGCCCGTCATACGTGGTGCCAGGCGGTTGAGGCCTACGCAGCAGGTTGTGCGAGCCAGTTTTCCCAGTACACGCGATCGTGCGTGCATTCGTCAAGCGCCTGTAATAAACGGGGTCTGACCCGAATGGCACTTACTTAAGCTTCTCAGGGTGGCCATATTTGCGGATGTCCTCTCTGGCGATCGCACGTGGTTTGGTGAGCAGCGGATAGGGTTTTGGTCGGCGCTTGATAGCTCGGGGTTCGATGCGGCCAGGCCTGTTGCCGACCCGCTGTTGAGCGATCAGGACTAACAGGCCATCGTGCATTGGATCGCCGTTGAGGCCGTGGCTATGCTGCTCCCAGGCGATCCAGAGCTGGAGGGTGTGTTTGAAACTCAGCTGGCGCGGTCGCGCGTCGGCGTGGAGTGCCGCCTGAGCCATCAGCAGCCGAATGAGATTGTAAGCCAGGAGATGGACCCAAATTTCCTTGAGGGCCATCGCGGGGGTCTGACAGCTTAACTGCTCCATGCCCAAGGTGCTCTTGATACTGCGCAAATCCAGTTCGACGTGCCATCGGCTTCGAAACAATGCCTTCAGGGCGGCCTTGTGCGTGGCCTTAGGGCAGAGCAGTGTTGTTACCAGAGTCTTCCCGCCAGTGCGCAGTTCCCGTACCAACAGCGTATCGGGCGCCTGATCATAGTCAGCCTGACTCATCCAGTCAGGTTTGTTGGTTGGCTTGCGGAGCACGATCAGGTGGTCGCGTGGGCCTAACCGTTGCCCACACCGAAAGTCGGTCCGGCGCTGGCGGGCTCCGTACTGCTCAAAGACCGCATCAATGCCCAGCGTACGCAACGTGCACAGCAGAAAATACGTGGCGTAAAAGGCATCACCAACCAGCAGGTCCCCACATTCCAACGTGTCGAGTATCGAGCGCAGCAGGGTCTGTTCATCGCCGCCCTTCCCCTGATAGCGGCCAATCGCGGCATTGAGCACCGCCCCGCTCTCAAGACACAGCAGGCCCACGATCCGGCACAAGGGGAACCCCAGCCCGGGCTTCTGACTCCGCGAGTGTGGATAGGTCGCCTGATTCGCTGGTGTGTCCGGCATCACCACGGTTGTGCCATCGACCAACCGAACCGGACGTCCCCGCCACTGCCATAACTCGGGAGCCTGTGAGGTGATCCGTCGCCCTGTCTGGCGCACCAGGCTCGAAAGCATTTCCATCGGCAAGCGTTGTCGCGCACGACAGTACGCGCCGGTATGTGTACTGCACGGTGGCAGCCCTCTGGCTACGCGTTTGACTGCCGTGTCGTTCACGGCTTTCTGGCACGAGCGATCGGCACTGAGTGCCTGCGCCAGAAACATCGACAACGTCTCGGTGGGTGGGAACACCCGGTCCCGATGCGGCGGGACCAGCGATTCGATGTCGCTCAACAACGCTGGGCCGGTCAGCAGGTTGAAGAACGTGTACGCATCGCTGTGGTGGACGTGACGACGAATCCGCTGTTGTTGCTGTGTGCACAAGCTACGCTTCGGATACATTCAGCTTCGCTCCTCGGGTGAAAGATGGTGGGGTAGCAACCCTACCGTATCACTCGAGGCAGCCGTTTGGTACCTCGCATCCGCCACGGAGTCGTTAAGTAAGTACCATTCGGGTC